>JALYZO010000176.1 GCA_030945745.1 Actinomycetota bacterium | reverse complement strand
GTCCTCGGCCGGTCGGCGGGCGGGCGGACGTGGACACCGGCGGCCAGCAGATGGTCCTTGGCCTGGGCCACGGTGGCCTCGCGAAAGTGGAAGATGGAGGCCGCCAGGACTGCATGGGCGCCGCCGCCGACGGCCCCGGCGACCAGGTCATCGAGGGAACCCACCCCACCGCTGGCCACCACCGGGATGTTCACCCGGTCGACCACGCTCCGGGTCAGCTCGAGGTCGAAGCCGCTGCGGGTCCCGTCCTGGTCCATCGAGTTCAACACCAGCTCCCCCGCTCCCCTCCGCTCGCACTCCACCACCCACGCCAACGCGTCCCGCCCCGTCGGGCGGCGTCCGCCGTGCGTGTGGACCTCGAAACCCACGCTGGTGCGCCTCACGTCGACACCGACCACCACGCACTGGGATCCGAAGGTGTCGGACACCTCCGAGATCAGCTCCGGTCGGGCCGACGCCGCGCTGTTGACGCTGACCTTGTCGGCACCCGTCCTCAGCAGGCGCCGGGCGTCGGCCAAGCTGGTGATGCCGCCGCCGACGGTCAGGGGGATGAACACCTCGTCGGCCGTTCGGGCCACCACCTCGATCATCGTGTCGCGGCCCTCGGCCGAGGCGGTGATGTCGTAGAAGACGATCTCGTCGGCCCCTTCGGCGTCGTAGCGGGCAGCCAGCTCGACAGGATCACCGGCGTCGCGCAGGTTGGCGAAGCGGACGCCCTTGACGACCCTCCCGGCATCAACATCGAGGCAGGGGATGACCCGCACGGTCCTCACGCCTGCGAACCGCCTGAGACGGAGCGGCAGGCCGCCACGGCGCTGGCCACGTCGAAGGTGCCCTCGTGGAGGGCTTTGCCGACGATGACGCCCTCGAGGCCCAGCCCGCCGGCCCGGACCCCAGCGAGCACCCGCAGATCGTCCAGCGAGCTCACCCCGCCGGACGCCACCAGCGGCGCTCCGGTGGCCTCCAGCAGGCCGGCCAGGCCGACCACGTCTGGCCCTCCCATGCGCCCGTCGCGGCTGATGTCGGTTACGACGACGGCCGCTGCCCCGGAGGCAACGGCCTCCGGCACCATGTCGGCGACCCTTCGCCCGCCGTCGGCGAGCCAGCCCCGCAGCCGGACCTCACCGCGGCGATGGTCGAGGCCCACGGCGACGCGGCCCGGCCATCGCTCGGCGATCTCGCCGACCAGCCGGGGACGTTCGACTGCCGCAGTGCCGATCACGACCCGGGTGACGCCGGCGGAGAGGAGAGCCTCGGCGTCGGCCATGCTCCGCACGCCGCCACCGGTCTGCACCGGGACCGTCACCGACGCCGCCATGGCCACGATGGTGGCCCGGTTGACCGGGTCGCCCGTGCGGGCCGCGTCGAGGTCCACAATGTGGATCCAGGGCGCTCCGCCCGCGGCGAACGAGCGGGCCAGGGCCAAGGGATCGCCGTGGTAGATCGTCTCACGCCCGAAATCGCCTTCCACCAGGCGGACACATTGCCCCCCTCGCAGGTCGATGGCGGCGTAGAGATCCACTAGCGATCGCCGGCGGAGACCACCCGGGTGGCGGCCACGAAGTTGGCCAGCAGCCCCAGCCCGGCGACCCCGGACTTCTCCGGGTGGAACTGGGTGGCCCACAGGCCACCCCGGGCGACGGCGGCCACCACCGGGCCGCCGTAGTCGCAGGTGGCCACCACGTCGGGACCGTCGGGGGCCGCATACGAATGAACGAAGTACATCCACGGCCCGGCGCCGAGCCCGGCCAGCATCGGGACGTCCTCGCCTCGGGGGATGACCTGGTTCCACTGCATCTGGGGGCAGGTGATGCCAGGCGGGATGCGTCCGATGACCCCTTCGAGGATTCCCAGACCGGCGACTCCCGGCGATTCCTCGGAGCCGCCGTAGAGCAACTGCATCCCCACGCAGATGCCGAGGAACGGACGCCCGTCGGCGGCCGCCTCCTTGGCCACGTTGTCCAGGCCGCTGCCCTCGAGCGCCTCCATGCATCGGCCGAAGGCGCCGACGCCGGGCAGCACCACGGCCGGCGATCGGCGGGCCAGGTCCGGGTCACGGACCAGCCGGGCGTCCGCCCCGCACCGCTGGAGGGCCTTCTCGGCGGACCGCAGGTTGCCGATGCCGTAATCGAGCACGGCGATCGCCGGGGGGGCCTCCGGTCCGCTCACAGGGTCCCTTTGGTGGAAGGCACTCCACCGCCCTCGATGCGCACGGCGTCGCGCAGGGCCCGAGCCACCCCTTTGAAGCTCGCTTCGAGAATGTGGTGGGCGTTGCGGCCCGAGACCATGCGAAGGTGCAACGTGATGGCGGCCGACGTGATGAACGCCCGCCAGAACTCCTCGGCCAGCTGAGGGTCAAACGGTGGGTTGCCGATGGGGAACGCCTCCCCGCCGGCGCCCGGATCGACCTCGTAGACAAGGAAGGGACGCCCGGACAGATCGACGGCCACGTCGATCAGGGCCTCGTCGAGCGGCACCCGGATGGATGCGAAGCGCCGCACGCCGGCCTTGTCGCCCAGCGCCTCGCACACGGACTCGCCCAGAGCTATGCCCACGTCCTCGACCGTGTGATGGGCGTCCACGGCCAGATCACCCTGCGCTCTCACGCTGAGCGCCCAGCCGGCGTGGCGACCGAGCTGGGCCACCATGTGATCGAAGAACGGCAGCCCGGTGTCGACATCCACCGGTCCGCCACCATCGAGATCGACCGTGATGTCGATCGACGTCTCCTTGGTGGAACGGCTCCGTCGGGCCGTTCGGGTCCCGCTGCTGATCTCGCTCCTGACCGTCTCGCTCATGTCAGCACCTCTCGGAGAGCGGCGAGGAAGCGGTCGTTCTCCTCGGGTGTACCTACCGTGACGCGCAGGCAGCCAACCAGTCCGGGCCACGATGACGTGTCGCGGACCAGCACGGAGCGGTCGACCATGCCCTGCCAGACCTCCCGGCCGCGATCGGCAGGCGGTCGGAACAGGATGAAGTTGGCTTGGGACGGCCACGTGGCCACGCCCAGGTCGCCCAGACGACCCAGCAGGCGGCGGCGCTCGGCCACGGTGGCCCCGACCCGGGCCTCCATCTCCCCGACGTGGCGCAGAGCCAGGCGACCTGCGGCCTGGGTGACGGCATCAAGGTGGTAGGGCAGGGCCACCCGCTCCAGGTTGGCCACGACGGCCGCCGGGCCGATCAGGTAGCCGAGGCGGATCCCGGCCAGCGACCAGGTCTTGGAGAAGGTCCTGGTCACCACCAACGGCACGTCGTCGTCGACCAGGCTCATCGCTGACCAGTCGGCGAACTGGCCGTAGGCCTCGTCCATCACCATCAGCCCACCGCTCGTCCCCACGATCCCGAGGACGCTGCGGACGGAGCCGGCAGCGTCGGCCATCCCCGTCGGGTTGTTGGGCGAGCACAGGAAGGTGATCGCCGGCCGGGCGCCTGCCACCACATCGGCCACCACGTCGAGATCGAGGGAGAAGTCGGGCCGGCGGCCGGCCTCGACCACCTCGGTCCCCGTGACATGGGCGATGTGACGGTGGAGGGCGTACGTCGGCTCGAAGAGGGCGACGCTGCGACCCGGCCCCCCGTACGCCAGGCACAGGCTCTGCAGGACCTCGTTGGATCCGTTGGCGGCGAAGACCTGATCGGGTCGCACCCCGTGCAAGTCGGCCAGCGCGTCACGCAACCCGGTGGCAGCGCGGTCCGGGTAGCGGTGGAACTCGATCCCGCTCAGCTCGTCCCGCAGGGCCTCGACCCACGCCGTCGGCGGCGGATAGGGCGATTCGTTGGTGTTCAGCCGGACCTCGACGTCCACCTGGGGCGAGTGGTAACCCTCCCGGAGCCCAAGACCGGGCCGCGCCTCGGGGAGCGCCATCATCGGGGCGCAGCTGTGCGCAGGTTGACCGAGTCGGCATGCGCCATGAGGCCCTCGGCGGTGGCCAGGGCGGCCACGTGGGGGGCCAGGTCGTCGAGCGCCGGCCGGTCGAGGGACACGATGTGGATCCGCTTGTGGAAGTCGCTGGTACCCAGCGCCGAACCGAACCGAGCCGAGCGGGCGGTAGGCAGCACATGACTGGGACCAGCGACGTAGTCGCCGACGCTGGCCGGGGTCCACGGCCCGATGAACACCGCACCTGCGGAACGAACCAGCGGCACCAGGGCCTCGGGGTCCTGGGTCATCAGCTCGAGGTGCTCGGCGGCCACCACGTTGCACACGGCCATGGCCTGCTGGGGCCCGTCCACGACCACCGCGTACCCGCCACGCCCGAGGGTGGAGGCGATCTCACGCCGGCGGGGCGACGCCGCGGTGATGCGCTCCACGGCGGCGGTGATGGCATCGGCGACCGCCTCGGACCAGGTGATCAACCAGGCCAGGCCATCAGGGCCGTGCTCGGCCTGGACCACCAGGTCGATGGCCGCCCATTCCACCTCGGTGGTGTCATCGGCTACGACGGCGACCTCGGAGGGGCCGGTGAACGCCGACGGGACCCCGACCGCACCCTGCTGGGCCACCAGGCGCTCGGCGGCCGCCACGTAGCGGTTGCCGGGGCCGACGATGACGTCGACGGGGGCGATGCTCTCGGTCCCGTAGGCCATGGCCGCCACGGCCTGGGCTCCGCCCACCCGGTACACCTCGTCGATCCCGGCGATGGCTGCGGCGGCCAGCACCACCGTGGCGAGCCGGCCGTCGGGTCCGGGGGGCGACATGGCCACCAACTCCTCCACGCCCGCCACCCGCGCCGGCACAGCCGTCATGATGACGGTGGACGCCAACGGGGCCCGTCCGCCGGGGATGTAGAGGCCGGCCCGGTCGACCGGCCGGCGGATCTCGCGGACGGTGACGCCGCCTCGTTCGTAGAGCACGTCAGGCGCCAGCTCGGCCTGGTGAAAGGCCTCGACGTTGTCTCTGGCCACCTCGAAGGCCCGGCGCAGCTCGGCGGGGATCTCGCCCACTGCGGCGTCGATCTCGGAGCGGGGCACGGCGATCTCGTCGATGCGCACCCCGTCGAAGCGCTCGGTCAGCTCGCGCAGGGCGGCGTCGCCGCCGGACCGCACCTTCTCCACGATCTCCCGGACGACGTCGGCCGGTCCCTCGGCGTAACCGCCAGGAGCGGGCAGCACCGAGCGGAGGTCGCCGGTGGCGCCGCGCAGGTCCAAGCGGGTCAGGAGAGGCGGCATGGGAGGCACAATGGTACTCCCATGAGCAACCTTGCCGAGTTGAGCGCACTGGCCACGTCGCTGGGTGATCTGGTGGACCGCCTGGCGCAGATCGCCGACGATCTCACCGGTGCCGAGCGTGACCGCATCGGCCAGGACCTCTTCGAGGTGGAACGGACCCTGACGACGGCCAAGCGCCGCCTGGACCGTGTCCTGAGCGCCTACCCACCCGGGTCGACGGGCTAGGACCTGGCTCGGACCGCGTGGGCTACGCGCGGGTGGGCAGCTGTGCCGACGGGCAGAAGTCGGCGAGGACGCAGTCCTCGCAGCGGGGCCGACGAGCGATGCACACCCGCCGTCCGTGGAGGATCAGCCGCAGGCTGAGCGTTCCCCACTGCGCCTTGGGCAGCAGGGACCCGACGGCGGTCTCGATGCGAACGGCGTCGGTCTCGGTGGTCAGGCCGAGCAACCCCACCAGCCGGGTCACATGGGTGTCGACGGGCAGGCCTGGCTCGCCCAGCGCCACGCTGCGCACCACGTTCGCCGTCTTGCGTCCCACCCCCGGCAGGGTGACCAGGTCGGCCATCTTCGTTGGCACCTGGCCGTCGAAGCGGTCAACCACGGCGAAGGCCAGGCCGAGCAGGCTGCGGGCCTTGGAGCGGTAGAACCCTGTCGAGCGGATCATCTCCTCGAGCGCCACCGGCTCGGCGGCGGCCAGATGGGCCGGCGTCGGGTACCGGGCGAACAGGCCAGGAGTGACCAGGTTGACCCGCACATCGGTGGTCTGAGCCGACAGCACGGTGGCCACCAACAGCTCCCACGGTGTGGAGGAGTCCAACTCGCAGAGATCCCCGGGTCCGCCTGGGTACTCGGCAGCCAGGCGCTCGACGGTCGTCTTGGCCCGCCCACCAGGCGTTCTCGGTCTTCCCATCCGGCGGATCCTAAGCCGGGGCGGCATCCACGGCTGCCCCAGCCCCGCTGGCCGCCCCCGGTACCGTGGCGGCGTGGGACAGCGAGCCAACATCGAGATCCGCGACCACCTCGAACCGGATGCTGCCCGGGCCGTGGACGAGCTGCTGGCTGCGGCCGAGTCGGTGGACGGCACCTCGGCCATCGATGCTGATGCGCTGACCGACCTGACCCAGGAGGGGCGCGCCGACCTGGTGGCCCTGATCGCCTGGCCCGCTGAGCATGCCCGGCCGGTCGGGTACGCCCAGGTAGCTCGTGGACCGTCGGGATGGATCCTTGACTACGTGGTCGACCCCGCGGTCCGGGTTCCGGGCGCCACGGTCGGCGAGGACCTGGCCCGTGAGGCCGTCCGCTACGTCGCCCGTGCCGGCGGCGGACCCCTGCTGCTGTGGATCGCCGGGCCCCGGCTGGCCGACGAGCGGGTGGCGGCAGCCGCCGGGCTGGCCCCTACCCGCACGCTGTATCAGGTCCGCCGCCCCTTGCCCGTCGGTGCCGACCTGGCGGCGACGGCCAGACCGCTCGACACCCGGCCGTTCCGCCCGGGGGAGGACGAGTCGGCCTGGCTGGAGGTCAACAACCGGGCGTTCGCCCGCCATCCCGAACAGGGAGGTTGGGACCTGGCCACCATCGCCGGCCGGGAGGCCGAGCCGTGGTTCGACCCTCACGGCTTCCTCCTCCATGCTGACGGTGGGCGCCTCACCGGCTTCTGTTGGACGAAGGTCCATCGTGACCGCGACCCCGTCGAGGGGGAGATCTACGTGATCGGCGTCGACCCCGACGCCGGCGCCCGGGGCCTGGGGCGGGCACTGGTGCTCGCCGGTCTTGACCACCTGGCCGGCCAGGGCATCACGGTAGGGATGCTTTATGTCGATGCCGCCAACAGCGGGGCGGTCAAGCTGTACGTCGACCTCGGCTTCGAGGTGGACCACGTCAAGCGGGCGTACACCGCCACCATAGAACCAGCCACGATCGACCCGGCCGGAGCCAAGGTAGGGGCGGCGTCGTGACCATCCGCGGCGCCTACGACATCGATCGTGGCGGTCTGGCCGATCTCCTGGCCGATCAGCCCTCCTACCGGGTAGCGCAGGTGTGGCGGGGCCTGCACACCGAGCTTCGCCGACCGTCGCAGATGACGTCGCTGCCCCTGGCCGTTCGGGACCGTCTGGAGCAGAGCCTGCCACCAGTGCTGGGGGAGCTGGAGCGCTCGGAGGCGGACGACGGCCAGACCGTCAAGTGGCTCTGCGGCCTCGACGGTGGTGCCCGGGTGGAGACCGTGCTCATGCACTACCGGGATCGGTCGACCGTGTGCGTGTCGAGCCAAGCCGGCTGCGCCATGGGCTGCACGTTCTGCGCCACCGGGCAGGGGGGGTTCACCCGTCAGCTGAGCGCGGGCGAGATCATAGAGCAGGTGGTGATGGCCGCCCGGGAGGCCGCGCCGCGACGGTTGTCGAACGTGGTGTTCATGGGCATGGGCGAACCCCTGGCCAACTACGACCGCCTGTGGACGGCCGTCACCCGCCTCCACGATGACGTGGGCCTCTCCGCCCGGCACCTGACCATCTCGACCGTCGGGGTGGTCCCGGGCATCTACCGGCTGGCGAAAGAGGATCTCCCCGTCAACCTGGCAGTGTCGCTCCACGCGGCCAACGACCGCCTCCGCGATCAGCTCGTCCCGCTCAACCGCCGCTATCCCCTCAGCGTGCTGATCGAGGCCTGCCGCGCCTACCTGGTGGCCAAGGGTCGGCGCCTCAGCTTCGAGTGGGCGCTCATCGACGGTGTCAACGACCGGCCCGCCGACATCGCCCAGCTCGCCGAGCTCACCCGGCCCCTCGGCGCGCACGTCAACCTCATCCCCCTCAACCCGACGCCCGGCTACCCGGTGCGGGGTACGGCACCGGCCCGGGTGTCCAGCTTCCGCGATGACCTGGTCGCCGCCGGGGTCAACGCCACCGTGCGACGGAACCGGGGCACCGACATCGAGGCCGCGTGCGGTCAGCTTGCCTCCCGGTCGCCGAGCGGCGACGGCCAGCCCGTTTCCCTGCGGGCGAGAGACGACCCGGCCCGGTCGGGCCAGGTGGCACAAGATAGGCGCCCTGCTCCTGCCACACTGGAGCCATGACCACAAACCGTTGGGTCAACCAGACCCAACCCCAGACACTCGTCATCGCCACCATCGTGATGTACATCAACGCGGTGCTGGGCCTGCTCTTCGGTCACCTCCTCGGCCTGTACGGCATCGGGCTGATCCTCGTGCTCGGCCCTGTCGTCGCCGGCTTCGGCATCGCCAACGAGAAGAAGTGGGGCTATTGGCTGGGCGTGGTGCTGACCGCCCTCGAGGTCGTGTTCCTCATCCGCTACTTCGCCCCCGGGTCGTTCATCAACCTGCTGTTCTACGTGGCTCTTCTCGGCCTCCTGCTCCACCCCCAGAGCCGCGAGTACCGCAAGACCTGGTTCAAGTAGCTCGCCGGACGCAGCCCGCCCGGCGCCTGGATAGCCTGACAGCCATGACAACGACGGTCGACGGCATCGGGGAACTGCAGGCCAGGGTGGGCGAGCACCTGGGCTACAGCGAATGGCACCAGGTGACCCAGGAGCAGGTCAACAAGTTCGCCGACGCCACCGGCGACCACCAGTGGATCCACGTGGACGTGGAGCGCGCCAGGGGCGGCCCGTTCGGGGGCCCCATCGCCCACGGCTACCTCACCCTGTCCCTGGCCCCGGTCCTGATGGCCGAGGTCGTCCACGTGGCCGGTGTGGCCATGGGGGTCAACTACGGGCTGAACAAGCTTCGCTTCCCCTCCCCCGTCCCGGTGGGCTCGCAGGTCCGACTGGGCGCCCAACTGGCCGGCGTGGAGCCCGTAAGCGGCGGCGTTCAGGTCACCTACGCACTGACCTTCGAGACCGAGGGCGGCGCCAAGCCAGCGTGCGTCGCTGAGGCGGTCTTCCGCTACTACGAGGGATGAGCACCGCTCCCCCGCTGCCCACCGGGGACGCGAAGGCCAGTGCCGTCCGGTCGATGTTCGACCGCATCGCTCCCCGCTACGACCTCGTCAACAGGCTCATGACCTTCGGCATGGACCGAAGCTGGCGCAGGCAGGCGGTGGCGTCGCTCACCGTTGATGTTGGCGCCACCGTCATCGATGTGGCGTGTGGCACGGGTGACCTGTGCCGCGTACTGGCCCGGGCAGGCTACCGACCGGTCGGCATCGACGTGTCGGCGGGAATGCTCGCTCATGCCCGCACCTCGGCGCCCCTGGTGCATGGCGACGGGTTGTGCCTGCCGTTCGCTGACGGGAAGGTCGACGGGGCCGTCAGCGGGTTCGCGCTGCGCAACTTCGTGGCTCTGGACCCGCTCCTCGACGAGCTGGCACGGGTGCTCCGCCGTGGTGGGCGCATCGCTCTGCTGGACGTGGCCACCCCGGCCAATCCTGCGGTCCGCGCCGGCCACGCCGTGTACTTCGGTCGCGTCGTGCCCCGCATCGGAGGCCTGCTCTCCGACGGCGCCGCCTACCGCTACCTCCCCCAGTCGGTGGCCTACCTGCCTCCCGTCGCCGACCTGCTCGATCTGGTGCGTGCCGCCGGTTTCGAGGCCGTGGAACGCCGTCTCCTCAGCGGCGGGATCTCCCAGCTGATCACCGCCACCCGCCGGTAGGCCTACGCCTCCTCCCCCGCCGCGCCATGCCACACTGTCGGCCATGACCATCCTGGTGACCGGCGGCGCCGGCTACATCGGTTCGCACACGGTCGCCCGCCTCGTCGAGCAGGGCCGGGAGGTGGTGGTCGTCGACTCGATGGAGCTCGGCCACCGCCAGGCCATCGGCGAGGTCGCGCTGATCGAGGCCGACGTCGCCGACACCGAGTCGATGACCAAGGTCATCACCGACTTCCAGGTCGACTCGGTGATCCACTTCGCGGCGTACAAGGCGGCGGGCGAGTCCGTGCTCGAGCCGGGAAAGTACTTCCGCAACAACACTGCCGGGACCACCTCGCTGCTCGAGACGCTGCGCACCACCGGCGTCGACAAGGTGGTGTTCTCGTCGACCTGCGCCGTGTACGGCACCCCGGGGAGCCTGCCGGTCAGCGAGGCGGAGAGCATCAGTCCCGAGAGCCCGTACGGGGAGAGCAAGGCGGCCGTGGAGCGCATCTTGGGTTGGTACGACCGCTGCCATGGGATCCGGTCGGTGCCGCTGCGCTACTTCAACGCCGCCGGGGCTTCCCTCGACGCGTCCATCGGCGAGGGCTCGGCGTTGACGTTGAACCTGGTTCCCCTGGTCATGCAGGCCGCCCTGGGCCAACGGGTGCCGTTGCGGGTGTTCGGGACGGACTACCCGACGCCCGACGGGACCAACATCCGCGACTACGTGCACGTGGTGGACCTGGCCGACGCCCATCTGCGGGCTCTCGAGTACCTGGAGGCCGGCTACGGGTCAACGACGGTCAACCTGGGCACTGGTCACGGCTCGTCGGTCCTGGAGGTCATCGACTCGGCCCGCCGGGCCAGCGGCGTCCCCGTGCCCGTGGTTCTCACCGAACGTCGCCCGGGTGACCCCGTCGCCCTGTATGCGGACACGGCCAAGGCCGCCGACGTGCTGGGCTGGACGGCTCGCTACGGCCTCGACGAGATCGTCAGCACCGCATGGGCATGGCACTCGGCCCACCCCGACGGCTACCCGCCTGCGGCCTAGGTCTCGATGGTCCCGATGGCGGTGGCCACCGCAACGTGGAGCCGGGCGTGGACGGCGACGTTGGCGGCACGGTCGGTGCGGACGACGACCAAGCGGATCCCCGGTCCGCCCCGAAGGGCTCCAGCCAGCTCGTCGAGGTCTCCGACGCGCTGGGTGGCGACGCCGTAGGCCCCGGCGACGGCTGTCAGATCGAGGCCGTGGGGAGTTCCCCAGTAGCGTTCGAAGGTGTCAGGGGCGACCGCGGCGGCCTGGGGCAGGAACGAGAAGATCCCGCCGCCGTTGTTGTCGGCGACCACGATCGTCAGGTCGACGGAGCGCTCCGAGGCCCACAGCAGGGCGCCGGCGTCGTAGAGGAAGGCCAGGTCGCCGACGAGGGCCACCGTCGGCGCGCCGGACCCGAGGGCCACACCGATGGCGGTGGACACGACACCGTCGATGCCGTTGGCGCCTCGGTTGGCCACCACCCGCACCCCGAGGCGCGACCGGCTCCACCACTCGACGTCGCGCACGGGCATGGACGACGAACAGACCACCACGGTCCCGGCGGCCACCTCGGCCAGCAGGCGACGGGCCAGCGCCGGTTCGCTGAGGACGTCGGTGGCGGCCAGGGTCGTGTCGATCGCCGCCTGGGCTGCCGATTCGAGCTCCGCCCACCGCCCGGCCCACGACGGGCCAGCCGTCGACGGTGGTGGGTGGGAGGGACCGAGCGCGCCCAGCACGGCGGCGGCCAGCGCCGTGGGCTCCGCGCCGGCGACGTGGGCCGACTGGCGTCCCGGGTCGATCCAGGCGGCGTGGGGATCGACGAGCACCTGGGGCACCGACACCGGCAGGGCATCCAGCCATTGGTTGACGACCTTGGAGGCCCACGGCCGGCCCAGGCGGACGACGATGTCGGGGGCCAAGGTGGCGACCGACGGGACCCGCAGCACGGCGTCGGCGGCGGCAACGGTGCGGGCCGCCGGGATGCGCAGCCCGGAGCGGGGATCGGCCAGGACCGGCCAACCCAAGCGGTCGGCCAGGGCGGCGACGACGGGCGGATCCCCGGCCCCGGCGCCGGCGACGAAGAGCCCATGGCGTCCCTGGTGGGAGGCGATCAGCTCGACGGTGGCATTGGCGGGCAGGGCCGCAGCGGTGGTCACCCGGTGCCAGGGACCGCCACCTGGGCGTCCGGGGGGAAGCTCGGCGGCGGCCCCGAGGAGCGGTTCGCGGAAGGCCACGTTGAGGTGCACCGGTCCTGGGCGACCCCCAGGCGACCCGGCGCCGGACGCGGCGGCCACGGTCCGCGACGCCAGGGATCGCCACGATCCCGAAGCCTCGAGGTCGGCGACGCCGGGGATGACCGTCCAGCGTGTCGAAGCACCGTAGAGGTCAGCCTGCTCGACCGTCTGGGAGGCGCCGACGTGGTGGAGCTCCGGCGGGCGGTCGGCGGTGACGGCGATGAGGGGGATGGCGGCCTGGTCGGCCTCGACGATGGCAGGGTGCAGCTCGACTGCCGCCGTGCCGCTCGTGGTGACCACCGGGGCCGGGCGACCGGTGGCCAGCCCGAAGCCCAGGGCCACGAACCCGGCTGATCGCTCGTCGAGCACCACGTGGATGCGGAGGCGACCGTCGGCGGCCAGGGCCACGAGCAGCGGGGTGGAGCGCGATCCGGGGGCGACCACGGCGTCGGTGACCCCGGCGCGCCCCCACTCGTCGACCACGACGCTGGCAAAGGCCACGGACACGTCGGGGCCGGTGGTCATGGGAGGATCCCTGGATGCTGAGAACGGACACGAGGGGAACGGGCGACCCGGTGGTGCTGATCCACGGCTTCACCCAGTCCGGCCGCACCTGGGAGCGCCTGGCCCTGCGGCTGGGCGCGCTCCACACCGTGATCACCGTCGACGCCCCCGGACACGGCGGCTCTGCGGCCGTCGCCGCCGACCTGGCCTGGGGGGCTGAGCTGATCGGCGGCGCCGGCGGGCGGGCCGCCTACGTCGGATACTCGATGGGTGGCCGCTACGCCCTGCATCTGGCATTGACCCGTCCGGACCTGGTCACCCGCCTGGTGCTGATCAGCACCACCGCTGGCATCGACGACCCAGGGCAGCGAGCCGACCGACGTCGCGCCGACGATCTCCTGGCCGAGCGCGTCGAGTGCGACGGCGTCGAGGCGTTCGTGGCGTGGTGGCTGAGCAGGCCGCTGTTCGCCACCCTGGGGCTGCAGGACGCAGCACTCGACACCAGGTTGGCCAACACCGCCGCCGGCCTGGCGTCCAGCCTGCGCCGGGCGGGGGCCGGCACGACCGAGCCGCTGTGGGCCCGCTTGGGGGAGCTGTCCATGCCGGTGCTGGTGGTGGCCGGGGAGCTCGACGCCGCCTATCTGGCTCACGCCCGGCGGCTGGCAGACGGGATCGGCGACAACGCCACCCTCCTGGCCGTGGG
>JALYZO010000012.1 GCA_030945745.1 Actinomycetota bacterium | reverse complement strand
AGGGTCCCGACGACGAGGACCGCGTGGCCGTGTACCGTTGCTCGGGCTGCTGGGACCGCTGGGATGTGGTAGTCGAAGCCGAGCCCGCCAGGTCCCCGGCCGGCCCGGCGGTCAGTTCTTGAACAGGTAGTCCCGTTCGTCAGGATCGACAAACAACGCCACCTCTTCGGCCAGGTCCGGGTGGGCGTCGAGAAACGGATCCTCGTCCAAGATGGCGCCGGCGACGGTCCTGGCCCGGGCCACCAGCTCGCGGTCGTGACGCAGCGACGCCAGCTTGAGGTCGGTCATCCCCTTCTGGCGGGCACCAAGGATCGATCCCTCCCCCCGCAGGTCGAGGTCCACCTCGGCGAGGACGAAGCCGTCCGTCGACGCTTCCAGCGCCTCCAGTCGCGCCTTGCTGTCCGCCGTCGAGGTCTCCGCCAACAAGAAGCACCACGACTCGTCGCAGCCGCGGCCGACCCGGCCGCGAAGCTGGTGGAGCTGGGCGATGCCGAAGCGGTCGGCGTCCTCGATGATCATCACGGTCGCGTTGGGCACGTCGACCCCCACCTCGATCACCGTGGTAGCCACCAGGACGTCGAGGTCCCCGGCCCGGAACGCAGCCATCACCTCGTCCTTGTCCTTGGCTGGCAGCTGACCGTGCAACAGCCCGACTCGCAAGCCGGTGAGCGTCCCCTCGACCAGGCGATCCCGCTCTGCGGTAGCCGAGCGAGCCTGGACACGCTCGGACTCCTCGACGAGGGGACAGACCACGTAGGCCTGCCTGCCAACGGCGACCTGGGAACGCACCTGGGCCCACGCCCCCTCCTCCTCCAAAGGGCCCCGGGCCCAGGTCGTGGCGATCGGGGTCCGCCCGGGCGGCAGCTCGTCGAGGACGGTGGTGTCCAGGTCGCCGTAGACCGTCATGGCTGCGGTGCGGGGGATGGGCGTGGCGGTCATCACCAACACGTCGGGCACCGTGCCCTCACCTTGGCCCCCGTCGCCTTTGGCGCGCAGAGCGGATCGTTGCTCGACGCCGAAGCGGTGCTGCTCGTCGATGACCACCACTCCCAACCGGGCGAAGGCTACCCGCTCCGCGAGCAGGGCGTGGGTGCCCACGGCGATGTCGATGGCCCCGGCCGCCAGCTGGGCAAAGAGACGGGCCCGCTTGGCGGCCGGTGTCCGGTTGGTGAGCAGCGCCACGTGGAGGGGACGATCGGCCAACAGCTGACCCTGCCCACCGGGGACGCTGAAGCCTTCGAGGAGCGCGCTGACGGCGGCGAAGTGCTGCTCGGCGAGGACCTCGGTCGGGGCCATGAGCGCACCCTGGGTCCCGCTCTCCACGGCCGCCAACAGCGCAGCTACGGCCACCAGGGTCTTGCCCGAGCCGACGTCGCCCTGCAGGAGCCGGTGCATGGGCGCCAGGCTCCTGAGGTCCTCGGCTATCTCGGCGATGGCGGCCGCCTGGGCTCGGGTGAGATCGAACGGCAGCCGGGCGACAAGGCGGCGGACCAGCTCGCCGTCGCCGTGGTGTTGGATGCCTACGGCGTCGCGCTCGGTGGCCCGCTTGGTCATCAACAGAACCGTCTGCAGCCGAAGCAACTCGTCGAACGCCAACCGCCTGCGCGCCGCCCGCGCCGCCCCCATGCCCTCCGGGAGGTGGACCTGCCGCAGGGCGAAGTCCCGACCGACCAGATCCTCTTCCGCCCGCCACCGTGCGGGGAGGGGATCCACCAGGTTCGGGGCCCGCCGCAGGGCCTCTGCGATCCACTCCCCCAGCTCCCAGCTGGTCAGGCCGGCCTTCTCTGATTGGGGATACACGGGAACGATCCTCCCGGTGCGGTCGCCCACCAGGTCCACCACCGGGTTGGTCATCTGCTGACGCCCCCGGAACCGCTCCACCTTGCCGAACAGCACGGCGTCGGTGCCCTCCGTGAGCTGGCGGGCCCGCCACGGCTGGTTGAAGAACGTGGCGTGGAGGTAGCTGGTTCCGTCGAAGAGATCGACCTCCACCATGGTCCGGCGCTGGCGGGTCCGCCGCGTCGTCACCTTGCGCACGGCGCCGAGGACCATGGCCTCGCCGCCCTCGACGAGTTGGGCTATGGCCACCTGGTTGGTGCGATCGATGTAGCGACGGGGGTAGTGGGTGAGCAGGTCGAGCACGCTGGTGATGCCGACCGACTCGAGGGCCTCGGCCTTCTTCGGCCCGACATGGCGAAGCCGGGTGACGTCGGTGTCGGCCAAGCGGGTGAGTGGGGTGCTCACCGCTCAGAGACCGACAGGATCACTCGACACCGAAGAGGTAGGGGTAGAGCGGCTGGCCTCCGTGGTGCACCTCGCCGGTGACGCCCGGACGGTGCTCGTCGAGCCAATCGGTGATCCGCCGGCTCACCGCAGGCTCGGCTCCCTCCCCGACGATGATGGTTGCCACCTCGTGGTGCCCGGCGTCGACGAGGCGGTCGAGCAGGCCCGTGGCAGCTCCGTACATGTCGGGGGCGACGACCTCGATGCCCGAGCGGCTGACCCCGATCCAGTCTCCCTCATGCACGTCGCCGGCCGGGCTGGCCGCCGTCCGCACCGCCCGGGTCACCTCGCCGGCGGCCACAGCGTGGGCGGCACCGGTCATTGCCCGGGCGTTGTCGGTGGCGTCACCTTCCGGGTCATAGTCCAGAAGGGCGGCGAAGCCCTCGGGGATGCCCCGGGTGGCCACCACCCGAACCATCTTGGTGGCTTCGGCTGCGGCCGTCTCGGCAACGGCGATGATATTCTTGTTGTTGGGCAGGACCACCACCTGCTCTGCGGGAGCAGCATCGATGGCGGCCATGATCTCGGCGGTGGACGGGTTCATGGACTGGCCACCGGACACGATGCCCGTCACCCCCAGGGACTCGAAGATGCGCCGGATCCCGTCTCCCGTGCACACTGCCACCACCGCGGTGGTGCGATGTGGTCCCTCAGCGACTCCCGACGGCGCCTGACCGGCCTGGCGGACCCAGCGCTCCTCCTCCACCTCCTCGAGCAGATCGCTGACCCGGATCCTGCGGGGCCGGCCGATGTCGATGGCCGCCTCTATGGCCGCCCCGATGTCATCGGTGTGGATGTGACAGTTGTAGAGGCCGTCCCCGCCGACGACGACGATGGACTCACCGACGGAGGCCCATTCCCGACGGAAGCCATCCACGGCGTCGTCCGGTGCCTCGAGCAGGTACATGACCTCGTAGCGCGGCCCTCCCTCCCCGCCGAGGGGAGCATCGGCGCGGACCTCGGCCATACCTGGCCCGGGGCTGTTGGCCACCGGGGGACCGGTGCCGGCCGACGCCCCGCCAACCGACGCGTTGTCGGTCGGCGGGTCAGGTGGAGTGGGCGGAGGGCTGGGCACCGGGCGCCCGTCGATGACGTGGAGCAGGGCGTCGAAGAGCAGCAGCAGCCCGAACCCCCCAGAGTCGACGACCCCGGCAGCCTGCAACGCCGGCAGCAGGTCGGTGGTGGCCGCCAGCGCCGCCGCCGCCGCGTCCCGGGCGGCGGTGGCCACCTCGTGGAGGTCGCCACCGCCGGCTCCGTCGATCACCGACTCGGCCGCCCCTCGAATGACAGTGAGAATCGTCCCCTCGACAGGGTTCTGCACCGCTTGGTAGGCACCGACACTGGCCTCGCGCAGAGCCGACCGCATCACATCGGCATCGATGCCTTCCGAGTCGCCGACCACCTTGGCGATGCCACGGAGGATCTGGGACAGAATCACCCCGGAGTTGCCTCGGGCGCCCATGAGCGAGCCGTGGGCCAACGCCTTGGCCACCACGACCAGGTCGTCGCCGTCGGCGGCCATCATGTCGGTGACGACCGACTCGACCGTGAGCGACATGTTGGTCCCTGTGTCGCCATCGGGCACCGGATAGACGTTGAGGCGGTTGATGATCTCCCGGTGAGCGACCAGCGCGTCCCGGTAGGTGGTCATCACGGCAAGGAGATCCCTCGCCCCGAGGCGCGCCAGCGTCTGCATGACCCGGGATGCTAACTTGTGCGCGTTATGGCAGCGGTATGCGAGGTTTGTGGAAAACATCCGTCCTTTGGTATGAGCATCAGCCATTCCCATCGTCGGACAAAGCGTCGCTGGAACCCCAACATCCAGACGGTCCGCGCCGTGCAGGATGGCACGGTCAAGCGCGTGGACGTGTGCACCTCGTGCATCAGGGCCGGCAAGATCACCAAAGCCGTTCGCTGACGCCGGCACCGGGCGCGCCGGCCCGGCTGTCGAACGCCGCCTCAGTCGTCCCAGTCGTGCTCCCATCCCGCCGAATCGAGGGAACGTCCGGCCAACGTGCGCGTCGTCGTGGCGGCCACGCATGTGCCGATCCGGACCGGTTGGGTCAGGCCCCCGAACGCGGCGGCGATACGTGCAGCTTCGGGAGCGCTGAACACCAGGACGTAGTCCTCGCCGCCACCGAGCGCCTCCATGTCCGTCGCCCCGTCGGCCACCGGGACGCCCGAGAGGGCGAAGCCCACGCCCGAGGCGTCGGCGATGTGCCCAAGGTCGGCGACCAGGCCGTCGGACACGTCGATCATGGCTGTGGCCCCACCCCGGGCCGCCGCCTGCCCCTCGGCCAACGCCGCCTCCGGACGGGCGTGCGCGCCCATCAGCGAGCGATCCACCTCCTCGCCAACGATCGGACCCTCGAACACCCCCGACTGCCCGGCCCTGCGCCGCAGGATGCGCAGTCCGGCGGCCGCCCGTCCCAGCGAAGCGGTGACCCAGATGCCGTCGCCCGCCCGTGCGCCCCCCCGGGTGATGATGGGCCCATCGGCCCAACCGGTCACGGCCACGCTGACCACCAGGACAGGGGCGTTGGTCAGGTCGCCGCCGACGACAGGGCAGCCGTAGTGCCCGGCCGCCGCCACCACGCCCTCATAGAGCAGGCCGAGGTCGGTGTCGGGGGGCCCGGCCACGGTGACCAGCGCGTGCCCGGGTCGCCCGCCCATGGCCGCCAGGTCGCTGACGTTGGCCACCACAGCCTTCCAGCCCAGGTCGTCGAGGCCGGTGAGCGCCAGGTCGGCGTGGACGCCGGCGACGACGGCATCGGTGGCCAGCAGCAGCCAGCCACCCTCGGGCGCCCGGACGACGGCGGCGTCGTCACCGATCCACGTTTCGCCACTCGGGGCGCCGGGAAGCAGGGACGAAAGGCGTGCCAGGGCGTCGAACTCGCCGCTCAGGACCTGCCTCCGATATCGTTGTTCACCGACGGGAGCCTACGCGAGACCCGTGGAACGCCAGCCAAGACACGTCCGGGATCCATTCCACGTACCCGCTCTCGAGTGGCGCCGAGGACCGCCTCTGGCGGGTGTCCCGAGCCCGACTTCAGTCGAAGGAGATGGACCCAAGCATGACCACCGCTACGCCGCTCGTCAAACACAGGCGCCTCCGGGAATGGGTGGACGAATGGGAGGCCCTGACCAAGCCAGACCGTGTCAAGTGGTGCGACGGCTCCGCCGCGGAGTACGACGCTCTGTGCCAGGAGCTCGTCGACAGCGGGACCTTCACCCGCTTGTCAGATGCCAAGAGGCCGTCGAGCTACTGGGCGGTCTCCGATCCCGGCGACGTGGCCCGGGTCGAGGACCGGACCTACATCTGCGCAGAGGAGGAGATCGACGCCGGGCCGACCAACAACTGGCGCGATCCGACGGAGATGAAGCAGGTCATGCGGGACCTCTACGACGGGTGCATGCGGGGCCGGACGATGTACGTCGTGCCGTTCTCGATGGGGCCACTCGGCTCCCCGATCGCCCACATCGGCGTGGAGCTGACGGATTCGGCTTACGTGGCGGTGAGCATGCGGATCATGACCCGCATGGGCCGCGGCGCCCTCGAGGTGCTCGGCACCGATGGCTCGTTTGTGCCCTGTGTCCACTCCGTCGGCGCTCCCCTCGAACCCGGCGAAGCCGACGTCCCCTGGCCTTGCGACACCGACAACAAGTACATTGTCCACTTCCCCGAGACCCGCGAGATCTGGTCCTACGGCTCCGGCTACGGCGGCAACGCATTGCTCGGCAAGAAGTGCTTCGCGCTGCGAATCGCCTCGGTTATGGCCCGGGACGACGGTTGGTTGGCCGAGCACATGCTGGTCGTCAAGCTGACCTCTCCCGACGGCGATGTGCGCTATATCACCGGGGCTTTCCCCTCGGCTTGCGGCAAGACCAACCTGGCCATGCTGGTCCCGACACTGCCCGGTTGGAAGGTCGAGACCATCGGTGACGACATCTGCTGGATGAAGTTCGGCTCAGACGGTCGCCTACGGGCGATCAACCCCGAGTACGGGTTCTTCGGGGTGGCTCCGGGGACGTCCCACAAGACCAACCTCAACGCCATGTTGACCCTGTCGGGGAACTGCGTCTTCACCAACACCGCGCTGACCGACGACGGCGATGTCTGGTGGGAAGGCATGACCGATGAGAAGCCGGCACACCTCACCGATTGGAAGCAGCAGCACTGGACGCCAGGTTCGGCGACGCCGGCCGCCCACCCCAACGCCCGCTTCACGGCTCCAGCCTCGCAGGACCCGGCCATAGCCGCCGAGTGGGAGGACCCTGAGGGCGTCCCCATCTCGGCGGTGCTCTTCGGAGGGCGCCGCTCGGCCGTGGTGCCCCTCATCACGGAGGCGTTCGACTGGGACCACGGGGTGTTCCTCGGTTCCATCATGGCCTCGGAAACGACGGCCGCGGCCGACGGCGCCGTGGGCAAGCTGCGCCGCGACCCCTTCGCCATGCTGCCGTTCTGCGGCTACAACATGGCCGACTACTTCCGGCACTGGCTGGACGTCGGAGCGGCCGGCGACCCTGACAAGCTGCCCAAGATGTTCTTCGTCAACTGGTTCCGCAAGGGTGAGGACGGCAAGTTCCTGTGGCCGGGATTCGGCGAGAACAGCCGGGTGCTCGAGTGGGTCTGCGAGCGTTGCGCAGGGAAGGGCGACGCCGTCGAGAGCCCCATCGGCATGGTTCCGACGCCCGGCGCCATACCGACCGAAGGTCTCGACATCAGCGAGGACGCCATGACCCAGCTGCTGGCCGTCGACAACGACGAGTGGAGGGCCGAGGTACCGTTGATCAGCGAGCATTTCGACGGTCTCGGGGAACGCCTCCCCGTTGAGCTGCGCGATGAGCTCGGCCAGCTCGAAAAGCGCCTGGGCTGAGCCGGGAGCTGATCATCCGGGGGCCGTCCGCCCGCTTTCGTCGCCGCTAGCATCACGGCATGGTGGTGAGTGCGTACATCCTGATCCAGACCGAGGTTGGCCAGGCCGAGACCGTTGCTTCTCAAGCCCGAGGCCTCGGCGGCGTCACGGTGTCGGAGGGGGTGACCGGTCCCTACGACGTGATCGTCAAGGCCGAGGCGCCGTCGATCGACGAGCTCGGGCGCATGGTCGTCAGTCGCCTCGGCCACATCGAGGGGATCACCCGGACCCTCACCTGCCCTGTCGTCGATCTCGGCTCTTGAAGTGCTCGGGAACGTTGATGGCGTTGATGCTCGCTGCGCTCATCGAACTGCGCCCGACTCGAGCAGGGCGGCGATCTCGTCGGCCGAGAAGCCCCAGTCGCCAAGGGCCTCTTCGCTGTCCTGGCCGGCGCTGGGTGCCGGCCCCGAGACCGCCCCAGGCGTCCTGCTGAGGCGCGGCGCGGGCCCCGGCTGCACCACGCCACCGACCTCGATGAAGGTTCCTCGCTGCGCCATGTGCGGGTGCAACGGGGCCTCGTCCATGCTCAGCACCGGGGCGAAGCAGGCATCCGTGCCTTCCAACAGAGCGCACCACTCGTCGCGTGCCTTGGTCTTCATGATGGCCCCCAGCCGTTCCCGCATCGCCGGCCAGGACTCCCGGTCACCCGGCCTGGGCAATGGTCCCCTACCGTCGGCATCGAGACCGGTGATGCGCAGCATCTCCGCGTAGAACTGCGGCTCCAGGGAGCCGAACGACACGTACCCGCCGTCCCCCGTCTCGTAGACGCCGTAGTACCAGGCCCCACCATCGATGAAGTTGGTCCCCCGCTCGCCCCAGGATCCGGCGGACTTGAAACCCCACACCATGGCGGCCAGCAGGGCCGCCCCGTCGATCATCGCGGCGTCGATGACCTGTCCCTCGCCGGACCGGGAGGCCTCCAGCATCCCACACACCATGCCGAAGGCCAGGAGCATGCCCCCACCTCCGAAGTCGCCGACCAGGTTGACCGGTGGGATCGGCGGCTGGCCCGGCGGGCCGATCATCGACAATGTCCCTGAAAGCGCGACGTAGTTGATGTCGTGACCGGCGGTGGAGGCGAGGGGGCCTTCCTGGCCCCAGCCGGTCATCCGCCCATAGACCAGGTGCCGGTTGCGCTTCGCACAGTCCTCGGGTCCCAGGCCCAGCCGTTCGCTCACCCCGGGACGGAAGCCTTCGATGAGCCCGTCGGCCCCCTGGACCAAGCGCAGGACCGTCTCTCGCCCGGCGTCCGACTTGAGGTCGACGCCAACCGATCGCCGCCCCCGACCGAGCACGTCCACGGCCGGGATCGGGTTGCCGGCGACCACGGCCTGGGCCCGGTCGACCCGGAGGACTTCGGCCCCCATGTCGGCCAGCATCATGCCGGCGAAGGGGCCTGGGCCGATGCCCGCCAACTCGACAATGCGGTGTCCCTGCAGCGGTCCAGCCACCCATGCCTCCGTGCTCGCTCGACGCGTCCGCCAGGACGCGGCCTGCGATCTTGTCCGCCCGAAGCGCTGAGCGGCAAGTATTCGTCGGACCCCGGCGCCTCCGGGGGCGAGGAGCGGATCGGGCCCCACAAGGACGGGCCAGTCGGGCGGCCCACGGGCAGTTCTTCAACCTCTTCTGGGGCGGCAACTACGGCGGAACCCTGAGCACGTGGATCGACGGGCCGTTCGTTCGGCTCTTCGGCCTGCACGTGGCGGTCTTCCGTGTCACCAACATCGCATTCCTCCTCGTCGCCACAGTCTTGGTGCGCGCCGTCGCCGACTATGGCCCGTCGGCCTGTTGGCCGGAGCAGCATTTTGGCTCTACCTCCCACTGGCCATCCTGGTCGCTCCGGCGCTGGTCGCCGTGGCGTGGGCGCTGCGTCGCCGTCCGGCGAGTGTGCTCAAGCTCTTTGCCCTCGCCCCCGTCGGTGCCCTGCCGTGGCTGTACACCTCGGCGACCGATCATCTCCAGACGCTCCAGCGCATGCAGGGCGCACAGGAGCCTGCCGTCCATCGTCTGGTGCACACCGTCACGCAGGTGCTCCCGGCCAGCCTGGTGCAGTCCAGCGGGCTGCTTCTCTCGCCCGGGGTCGCGACCACCGTGGGCATCGTGATCGTCGCCGCCGTTGTCGGGTTCGTGATCCATCAGACCGCGCGGCGGCACTGGTTGCTGGCCCTGGCCGGGACTCCGGTGCTGTTGTGGCCGTTCCTCATCGCCGCGTCCGGGGTGCGCACGTCGGAGCAGACGTTTCGCTACGGGTTCCTGCTGGTCCCGGTGCTCGCCCTGCTCGTCGCCCACCTCGCCGATCGACTCCGGGCCGCGGTGGTGGCGCCTGTTGTTGCGGCCACCCTCACCGCCTTCGGGGGCGCGCAGACGACAGCCAACTGGGCCAGCGCTCCGTCCTTCGACCCCAACCTGTCGGCGGTCTCATCGTTCCTTGTCGCCCAGCACCGTTCCCACGTCTACGCCGATTACTGGGTCTCCTATGTGTTGAGCGTGGCCTCCGATGAACGAGTTACCGCTTCACCTACCGGGACCGTGCGCGACCTCCACTATCAGGCCCTGGCCGAGACGGCTCCTCAGGCCACCTTCGTCTTCCTTGCCGGGCTGGGCCTCGACCAGCAGATGACGGCATGGTCCAAGGCACACAACCTCGGCCATCGCGTGGCGCTGGACGGCTACGCCATGTGGGAGTTTTCCCGGCCCGTACCACCAGGTGCCATCCCCCTCTTCGGCGACCTCTGAGCCCCGTGGTCAGGAACAGGGCCGACGACCCGGTGACAGGTGGAGACGGCGGGCCAGGAGGTCAAGGCGGCTGAGGGCACACGTGGTGCGCGCCCCCCACCAGAAGAGATCCTTGCCGTCGACGAAGATCACCGGGGCAACCGCTTCGAGCTCGAATCGGTGGCGCTCGGCGAAGGCGTAGGGCTCCGACGGAGCGAGGACGGCCTGGGGATGGGTCGCTGCCGCCTCCTCCAGGCTGGTGACCGGGTAGGCCGCGTCGGAGTCTGCGGTCACGTTGTCGAGACCGACGGTGGCGAGGATCGACGAACCATAGGTGGACCGATTGATCGACATCCACGGCCGCCGCCATATGGGCACCCACACCCGGGGTGATCCCTCGGCAGCCACGGCGGGACGGTCGTATCCTCCCTGCCCGGGTGGGCGCGCCCCGACCGCCGACGCCAGGTCGACCAGCGTGGGGACCACGTCGGCAACAGAGCGGACATGGGTCACATGCAGGGAGACGCCCCAAGCGGCGATAGCGTCAGCGTCCAACAGATTGTTCTCCTCCTTGTCCATGACCACCAGATCGGGGGCCAGGGCGGCGATGGCCTCGACATCTGGGTTCTTGGTGCCGCCCACAGTCCGCAGGCCCGGCTGCTCGCAGAACCGGGTCACGGCCACCGGTTCGATGTCCCACGCCAGGAGGGTCTCGGTGACCGACGGCACCAGGCTGACCACCCGGATCACCACTGGCCGAGGAACCGTTCGCGGTGCTCGTCGAACTCGGCCTGCGAAATGGCCCCTCGCCTGCGAAGGTCGTCCAGCTTGCCCAGTTGCTCGGCCGCCGAGCCCGCCCCGTCCCAGCGGGCTCTTCCGGCCAGGTCGATCTGGCGATGCAGCTCCTTGACGATCCCGGTTGGCCGAGGCAGATGCTCGAACACCTCGCGGCCCGCCGAGACCGAGGTGACCACGACGTCACCGCTGCCAAGGAGCCGATCCCACACCCGACGACGGCAGTCCACCTCGCCGATCTGGGCCAAGGGGAGCTCCCGGACCCGCCGGCTGAGGACACCACGCCGCTGCACCAGCCGCTCGTTGGTCAGGATCATCGCCGTGGTGGCCCAGCGGGCGTACCGGCCGACCAGCCACAGCAGGCTCAGGATCACCAGCACGGCCAGGACATCGTCGAGTGCCCCCGGAGCATGCCGG
Organism: Actinomycetota bacterium; assembly: GCA_030945745.1. Lineage (GTDB taxonomy): Bacteria > Actinomycetota > Acidimicrobiia > Acidimicrobiales > Palsa-688 > JALZAH01. Next base: position 42,027 of record JALYZO010000012.1, on the reverse strand, counting down.
GCCACAGCGGCGATCGCTCCGGCCAGGAGGACCACCACCGCCACCAGCGGGCGACCCAGGAACGACCAGTGAGGACGCACGTCGACCACGATGTCCTCGCCCGGGTTGAGCCAGGTGCCTGCGGCCATCGTTCATCAACGCTACCGCCAGACCGTCGCCCGCAGCGTTCGCGGCCAGGCCTTGACGTCGGCGGTGACGCAGGGCACACTCTGGACCTCGCAAGGTTCCGGTTGCTGCGCCCGGCCGAGGTGGTTCGGGGGGATCGCCCGCCCGGCGTGCAACCGGCGCCTGCGATGTGGCGGAAAGACCTGAGGGGCTTGGTCGACGGGTATCCACCAGCGCGTCACACCCCCTCCGTACTGTCGACGATGTGCTTGAGGGTCCCACCATTGCTGCGTCCCACTGCGCTCGGGGATCCTCCGTGCCGGCTTCGCCGGCCGAAGCGACCGACGCTCGGGTGAGCAGGGTGGTCGACGGCCTGACCGCGGCCCAGCGGCGAGCTGTGACCACCGAGGCCAACCCAGTCTGTGTGCTGGCCGGCGCCGGGTCGGGCAAGACCCGCGTCCTGACCAGGCGCATTGCCTATCGCCTGACCACGGGCACGGCTGATCCCGGCCATGTTCTGGCCTTGACGTTCACCAGGAAGGCTGCCGGCGAGCTCGGTCAGCGCCTTGCTGCACTCGGCCTCCGGGATCGGGTGGTGACCGGCACCTTCCACGCCGTGGCCATCGCCGCCCTCCGCCAGTACTGGGCGGACTGCGGGCGCCGGCCACCGGCGCTGCTCGAGCGCAAAGCCAGAGTCCTGGCTCCGCTCGTCGCCGCCCGCCCGGCCCTGGCCGGGGTGCCGCTGGCCGAGCTGGCCGGCCAACTCGAATGGGCCCAGGCGCGCCTCGTCGACCCCGATGACCTCGAGGGGGCTCTTGCCGCCGCCTCCCGTCGGACGCCGGTGGCGGCCAGCGAGCTGGCGGCTCTGTTCCGCCGGTACGAATCGGAGAAGCAGCGCCGGGGGCTCATCGACTTCGACGACGTGCTTGCCCGAGCATCGGTGGCCATGGAGAGCGACGCCGCGTTCGCCACTGCCCAGCGGTGGCGGTGGCGTCACCTCTTCGTCGACGAGTTCCAGGATCTCAATCCGGCGCAGCATCGCCTTCTGGCCGCCTGGTCGGGTACGAGCGCCGACCTCTGCGTCGTCGGCGACCCCAACCAGGCCATCTACGGCTGGAACGGTGCCGATGCCAGCCGCCTGGTGGACTTCGCAACTCGTTGGCCCGGCGCCGAGGTGATCAGGCTGGAAGACAACCACCGCTGCAGCCCACAGATCGTCCATGCCGCCGCCTCGGTGCTGGGCATGCACGGCGCCGGCCTGCGCTCTACTCGACCGGACGGGGCTGAACCCGATGTCGTCGGTTACGCCAGCGACGACGACGAGGCACGGGGGGTGGCAGCCGCCGTCGGTGCCGAACGAGCGGATGGTGTGCCGTGGTCACAGATGGGGGTCCTGGCTCGGACCAACGCCCAGGTCCGTGCCCTCGCTGCCGCTCTCGACGCGGCCGGCGTGCCCCATCGAGTCCCGGGATCGGCGGACCTGCTCACCCATCCGGTGACCGTTCGGGCTCTCGACGCCCTGCACCGCCAACCGGCGCGCCCGGCCCGGATGGCCACTGCCGACCTGGTAGAGGCCGCATCGGTGGCCGGGCGCGACACAGACCGAGACGTCCTCGAAGCCCTGGTCGCCCTGGCCCGCCAGTACGAACGGGTGGAGGCCGGTGCTCGTGGAGCGGGCCTTGCCGACTGGCTGGTCGCCACCCTGGCCCGGGACCGCGACGGCGCGACCGCTCCTGATGGAGTAACCGTGTGCAGCTTCCACCGGGCCAAGGGTCTGGAGTGGTCGACCGTGTGGATCTGCGGCCTCGAGGCCGGCCTGGTCCCCATCGGGCATGCCGGCACCGCCGAAGCGGTCGACGAGGAGCGACGCCTGTTGTACGTGGCCATGACCCGAGCGTCCTCGAGGCTGCACGCGTCGTGGGCCCGGCGGCGTCGCTTCGCGGCGCATCCCGTCCCCCGTGAGCCCTCGCCGTGGCTGTCGCTGATCGATCGGTCTCTCCCCGTCGATGTTGGGCCCCCTCTCCTCGACGCCGCCGCCTGGCGGGCTCGTCTCGACGAGCAGCGCAGGGCGCTTCGAGTCCCTTCGGGCCATCCCGGGCGAGGCCGTCGGGGTGGGCGCCGGGGTGACGCTTCGGTGGCATTGCATCCCGCAGACCCTCGCGTCGTGACCGCCCTCCAGACCTGGCGGGCGGAGGCAGCTCGGGCATCGGGTGTCCCCGCGCACGTGCTGCTCCACGACCGGACGCTCGACGCTCTGGCCTCGTTGGCCCCCACCACCCTCGACGGGCTCGCCGACATCCCCGGCCTGGGACCGGTCAAGGTCGCCCGCTACGGCCCGACCCTGTTGGGCGTGGTCCAAGACCACAGGGATGCCCCGGGCCCCGATGCCGGCGTCGCCAGCTGCGGGGAGCCAGGCGAAGGGAGCCATGTTTCCCCTCACGGCCCGGGCGAACACGCGGCGAGCGCCTGAGTGGCCGGGGCGCTAGTGTCCCGCCCGTGAGCAGCTGGTACTCGATCGAGGTTCTGGACGGCGCAACGTCCGCTTCCGTGTGGGCCGACGCCTATGGCGACAGCCTGGTGGAAGCCGCCTTGGCGCATGGAGCTCAGGACTGGTTGCGGCACCGTCACGGTTGGGGTGTCGTCTTCGAGCTCAGCCTCAGCGACGACGCCACGTGGGCTGCCTTCCAGGATGCGCTGTCCGTGCGTGCCGCTCTCGACGCCGTGCCCGATCCACTCACCGGTCTCATCGTCTACCGCGGGCGCGGCGGCAGCGCCGGAGCCTCGGAACCCCGTAGGCCTCGTCCTTTGGCCGGCTCAGGCTCCGCGGCCCTGCCGATCCCCTGGAACATCGGCTTCGACGACGTGTGGACGTCGATTCCCCTGAGCACGTGGACGGCATCATCGGTCCTCGTCACCAACCGACGATAGGGTCCCCCGCCCGGTCGAAGCCGGAGTGCGGAACGGTCAGACCGGCTCGGCCAGATCGACCAGCAAGGGCGCGTGGTCGGAGGGCAGCTTGCCCTTGCGAGCGTTGCGGTCCACCAGCGCCCACCGCAGACCGTCCATGAGCGTCCTCGACACGATGATCAGGTCGATCCTCATACCCCGGTGGTTGTGGAAGTCGCCGCTGCGGTAATCCCAGTACGTATAGAGCTGGTCGTCGGGATACAGCGTCCGGAAGGCGTCGACCAGGTCGTCACCCTCCAGATGGGCAATGGCCTTCCGTTCGGGTTCGCTGACGTGGGTGGAGCCGACGAATGCTTCCGGATCCCAGACGTCGCGATCATCTGGGGCGACGTTGAAGTCGCCGCAGATGGCCAGCGGGGCGCCCGCCGCGGTGCTCTCGACCTGGTCGCGGAGGGCGGCCAACCAGCCCAACTTGTACGTGTAGTGCTCGGAGTCGAGGCTCCGGCCGTTGGGCACGTATACGCTCGAGACGCTGATGCCCCCGCAGCGGGCCGTGATCAGCCGGGTGTCCCTATCGGGCTCCAGGCCGCCGGCGAAACCGGAGACAACATCGTCGAGTCCCACCCGGGAGGCAATGGCCACCCCGTTCCACCTGCCGTCGCCGTGGTGCGCCGTCTCGTAGCCGAGCGCTGAGAACGCCAGGTGGGGGAAGGCCGCATTGGCCAGCTTGGTCTCTTGCAGGCACAACACGTCGGGCTGGGCGTAGGACAACCACTCCTCGACGCGCCCGAGGCGGGCCTTCAGGGAGTTGACGTTCCAGCTGGCGATCCGCATGAGGCTGCCATGGTAAGGGCAACGGCGGTCAGGACGTCTCCCCGCCAGCCGTCCCAGCCGTCTCTTTGGCAGCGGCCTTGCGGGGAGCGGCCTTGCGGGCAGCGGCCTTGCGTGGAGCGGCCTTGCGGGGAGCGGCCTTTCTGGTCGTGGCCTTGCGGGGAGCGGCCTTTCTGGTCGTGGCCTTTCGGGTCGGAGTCCTCCCGGCCACCGCATCCTCGGCTGCCGGCTCGGCAACGGCCTTGTCGGCGCTCGCCTTCTTTGCGGTCGCCTTCCTGGCCGTCTTGGTGGGCGCCGCTGTCTCCGGCGCGCCCGCGCCCTTCTTGGCCGGGGGGGTCCTGGCCGGAGCACCAGACACGCCGGCTCCAACCATCTTGGCGGCAGCCTTCTTGGTCCCAGCCGCCTTGGCGGCAGCCTTCTTGGTCCCAGCCGTACGGCTCGGGGCCACCTTCGCCATCCGGGTCCGCTTGGCCGGCGTCGCTGGACCGGCCGCCTTGCCCGATCCGACCTCTTCGACGGCCGACGTCACCTGCTTGGCAGGAGGCCTGGTCAGGCCGCCCTTGGTGGACTTCTCGGCCTTCGACCCTGCCGCCTCCGCGCCGACCTCTACCGTCGCCGCCTTCTTCACGGCGCGGCGCCGAGGACTGGCGTCCCCCGGTGGGGCAAGGTCCGCAGGTACGGTATCGCCGGCGACCGGAGCTACGGTAGGCTGAGGTGCTCTTCGCACGGGGGCGGCGGCCTTGGACGCTCCGATCGCTGGTCGATCCCCTCGGTCCTCCCCTTCCGCCAACGGCGGTGCCACCCTGGCCCGCCGGCGGGCGGCAACCTTCTTGGCCTGCACGGGAGGTCGTTCGGCCGGCTCGTCGTCGGCGAGGGGATGAGTCTCGGCCTCGATGGTCTCGTCTGTCGGAGCACCGGAGAGGTGGGCGAAGCCAGGGAGGGCCAATTCGACGCCGCGCCGCAGGGGGTCGAGGGCCTGGATCACAAAGGTCCGCTCCTCGGCTCGGGTCATCACCTCCCGGGCACTGCGGGGCGCCGGGTTTCCCATGGCGGAGAGCGGAACGTAGCAGCGGGCCCCGTCAGCGTCGACGAACGCACCGTGGGAGGAGAACGACTCCACCAAGCCCTCCACCTCGGAACCCAGGGGGTGGCTGGCGATGAAGGTGATGAAGGCGAGCGGCTCGTTGATGGGATCGGCGGGCGGCTCGCCACTCTTGCGTCGACGGCGTTTCCTGGCCCCGCTGGGCTCCACAGCTTCCTCCGTGGCCGTGGCGATGGCCCGCTCCACCTTCTTGCCCCGTCCCCGGCCTCGCGATGCGGCCAGATCGAGCCCGGTGACCGACCCGTCATCGGAATCCGCTCGCTTCTTGCGCTTGGCCTCCTTCACCGCCTCCCGGCTCTTGGGGCCCCGGACCGGGGTCCGGGGCGTGAAGATCCAGCCGACACCCGGGACCGGCTTGCCGCCGACCAGCCGGTCGGCTTCGAAGAGCCACTCGTGCTCGCCGTGGAACTCCTGAAACGAATCGTTGGAGAGCACGGTGGCGCCGGTCTTGTCTGCGATCCGCAGCAGGAACGCGTCCCCTCGGCCGATGGCACCAGCAGGCGGTGATACCACCTCACCGGCGGCTTCAGCCTCTTCGAAGGTGGCGACCTCGGAGGCATCGATGCGGTGGGCAAAAGATGCGTCAACCACGACGGTCACGATGTCATCGGGGAACTCCCCGAGAAACTCTCTGACCGCTTGGTCCAGTTGGGCCAGACTGGGCAGGCTACGACCTTCCGTGGCGATGTTCGAGCCGTCGACGACGACGTGGCGTTGAGGCATGTCGTCTACGAGTCAAGCATCCCCCGCACCCCAGGGGAGGGAGCCTCCCGTAGGCTGGCATGGTGGACGCGCAGACGACCGGTCAGGTAGCGGATCTCCTGAGCGAGCTGATCCGCAACGGTTGCGTCAACGACGGCACCTTGGCATCGGGTCAGGAGTTGCGATCCGCAGACCTGTTGACCGGGTGGCTGGAAGGACCGGGCCTCGATCTCGAACGCTTCGAATCGGCACCAGGCCGCACATCGGTGGTCGCGCGGATCGAGGGGACCGATCCTGACGCTGCGACCCTGCTCCTCATGGGCCACACCGATGTCGTCCCGGCCAACGCAGACCGCTGGCAACGCGACCCCTTTGGCGGCGAGCTGATCGACGGTGAGATCTGGGGTCGAGGGGCAGTCGACATGCTCAACCTGACGTCGTCGATGGCCGTGGCGGTGCGCAACCTGGCTCGTTCGTCGTTCAGGCCTCGCGGGACGCTGATCTATCTGGCGGTGGCGGACGAGGAAGCGCTCGGCTCCTGGGGGGCCGAATGGCTGTGTCGGGAGCATCCCGACGCCATCCGGGCGGACTACGTGCTGACCGAGCCGGGCGGGGTACAAATGCCCACCCCGGCGGGTGTCCGTCTCCCGGTGGCAGCCGGCGAGAAGGGTGCCTACTGGGTGACGCTCAGCGTGGCGGGCACGGCCGGCCACGGATCCCAGCCCTGGCACACCGACAACGCGTTGGTCACCGCCGCTGCGGTCGTGACCCGGCTCGCCGACTACCGACCGCAGGCCGACATCCACGAGGCGTGGCGACGCTTCGTCGTCGGCGCTGGCCTCGACGCGACAATCACCGACGCCCTCCTCGATCCCGGCCGCATCGATGGCGCCCTGGAGCTCCTGCCCCCAGCCCTGGCTCGCCAAGCCCATGCCTGCACCCACACCACCTTCGCCCCCACCGTCGCCCACGGCGGTGTCAAGACCAACGTGATCCCCGACCGGGTCGACCTCGACGTCGACATCCGCACCCTCCCCGGCCAGACCGGTCCCGAGGTGCGGGCCATGCTGGTCGACGCCCTCGGTGACCTCGCCGAGCGGGTGACCATAGGCCTGACCAGCGACGACCCGTCAACCACCTCCCCGTTGGACACACCGCTGTGGGACAGCCTCGCCCGGGTCAGCGCCACCCTGCTGCCCGAAACCGCCCTGATCCCCTCCATGACCGTCGGCGCCACCGACGCCCGGTTCTTCCGCCGATTGGGGGCCACCAGCTACGGCTTTGGGATATTGAGTGAGCGGGTCAGCCTGGAAACCTATGCTTCGATGTTCCACGGTGACGACGAGCGGGTGGATCTGGAGTCGCTGCGGTTGTCGACCGAGCTGTGGGAAGCGACCGCCCGGGACCTCCTGGCCTGATGCCGCTCAAACCGGCCATCAGACGGTGGCCGACCCCCCTTCGACCCGAGCGAACGAGGGGTCCTCAACCCATGGCGCGATGGAGCAGGTCCCCCTGCTCCAGGTCGTGCATGGCGTGGCTGCCGGTGGCCGGCGAGCCGGAGGCCACCCGGCTCACCTGTTCGAAGCGGAAGTCCTCACCGACGAGACGGGCCAGGCGATCCCGGACGAAGTTCCAGGCACCCATGTTCTCGGGCTCCTCCTGCAACCACACGATATCGGTGGCCTGCTCGTAGCTCGCCAGGATCCCGCCGACCTGGTCCTCGGGCCACGGATAGAGCTGCTCTACGCGCACGACGGCGACATCGCGCCGCTCCGCCTTGTCGCGGGCGACGGTCACATCGATCGCCACTTTGCCGGTCGCCAGGAGCACCCGGCGCACCGCCGCCCGGTCGGTCACTCCAGCATCGTCGAGCACCTCCCGGAAATGGCCGCTGGCGAACTCCTCCAACGGGCTGTACGCCTCCCGGCCTCGCAGGTAGCGCTTGGGAGTGAACAGCACCAAGGGCTTGCGGTTGGAGCGGTGGACCTGGCGACGCAGCACGTGGAACAACTGCGACGCCGAGGTCACGTCCACCACCTGCATGTTGTCCTCGGCGCAGAGGTCCAAGAAGCGCTCCATCCGGGCAGAGGAGTGCTCGGCCCCCTGCCCCTCGTAGCCATGAGGAAGCAGCAGGACCAGTCCCGAGGTCTGTGACCACTTGATCTCGGCGGCGGCCAGGAACTGGTCTATGACGATTTGGGCGCCGTTGACGAAGTCCCCGAACTGCGCCTCCCAGGCGACAAGGGCGTCGCGCTGCACCAGGGAATAGCCGTACTCGAAGCCGAGGGCGGCGTACTCCGACAGGAGCGAGTCGTAGATGGAGAACCGTCCGAGCCCTGATTCCCCCTCCGACCCTCCGGAGTCGCCGGACCAGCCGGAGTCGCCCAGGTGCTCCAGGGGCACCCACTCGGAACCGGTCTTGTAGTCGACGAGAGCGGCATTGCGATGACCGAACGTCCCCCGCCGGGTGTCCTGACCACTGACCCGCACGTCGTGGCCTTCGAGCACCAGCGTGCCATAGGCCAGTGCCTCCCCCAGGGCCCAGTCGGCCTGGCCGTCAGCCCACAACTTCGCACGACCCTCGAAGACCTTGACCAGCTTGGGGTGCACGGTGAAGCCTTCGGGCGATGTCGAGAGACGGTCGACGACACGCTGGAGAACGGCGAGCTGCACCCCGGTCTCGATGGGCGGCAGGACGGGCGCCGGCTCCGGTTGCGGAGGGAGCTCGGTGGCCTTCGGCGGCGCAGACGCCCGGGTCTCCTCGAGCGCCGCTTGGAGGCGCGCCGAGAAGTCCTTGAGCACCTCCTCCGCCTCGTCGAGGGTGATGTCGCTGCGGCGCACCAACGCTTCGGTGTAGAGCTTGCGGACGCTGCGATGCTCCTTGATGAGCTGATAGAGCAAGGGCTGGGTCAGGCTTGGATCGTCCTGCTCATTGTGGCCGAAGCGTCGGTAGCAGACCATGTCGATGACGACGTCTTTGTGGAAGGTCTGCCGGAAGGCAAAGGCCAGCCGCCCGACCCGCACACACGCCTCGGGGTCGTCGCCATTGACGTGGAAGATCGGGGCCTGAACGATCTTGGCCACATCCGACGCGTAGATCGAGGATCGCGCTGACTCCGGGTTGGTGGTGAACCCGAGCTGGTTGTTGATGACCAGGTGGATGCTGCCACCGGTCTCGTAGCCGGGGAGGGCCGACATGTTCAGGGTCTCGGCAACCACGCCCTGCCCAGCGAAAGCGGCGTCGCCATGAAGCAGCAGGGGCAGGATGGGGCGCACCTTCGTCGATCCTGCACCGCCAAGTTGGTCCTGGCGGGCCCGGGCCATGCCCTCGACGACCGGGTCGACGGCCTCGAGGTGCGACGGGTTGGACGAGAGCACCACGTCGATGGGCTTGGCCGACCGGCCGGTGAAGGTCCCCCGAAAGCCCTTGTGGTACTTCACATCGCCGGAGCCCTGCACGGTGCCCGGGTCGATGTTGCCCTCGAACTCGGAGAACAGGTCCCGGTAGGTCTTGCCCACGATGTTGATGAGCACGTTGAGCCGGCCGCGGTGTGCCATGCCGATCACCGCCTGCTCCTGGCCGGCCACGGCGGCGGCGTCAAGCACAGCGTCGACCAGGGGGATGGCCGCCTCGCCACCCTCGAGACCGAAGCGCTTCTGGCCGATGTACTTGGTGTTGAGGAACTGCTCGAGCGCCTCGGCGGCGTTGAGCCGACCCAGGATCCAACGGTGCTCCTCGGGTTCGAGCTGGGTCGAGACTCCCTCAACCTGTTGCTGGATCCACCGCTTCTGAGCCGGTTCGGAGATGTGCATGTACTCGACACCGACCGTCCGACAGTACGCATCGCGCAGCAGCCCGAGGATCTCGCTCAGCCTCATGTGGTTACCGTCGCCCAACTCGTGGGCCACGAACTCGCGCTCGAGATCCCACACCGTCAGCCCGTAGGTCGCGGGGTCAAGCTCAGCGTGCATGTGCGGTCGCTTCCAGTCCAGCGGGTCGAGGTGGGCGATGAGATGGCCCCGCACCCGGTGGATGTTGATCAGCTTGTCCACCTCGATCTGCTTCTCGAGGTGCGAGGAGGGGCTGGCCGGGTCGTTGACGTCCTGGTGGTAGGCCACCGCCTCGTAGGGGACGCCCATGTCCCGGAAGATCTTCTCGTAGAAGCCATCCTCGCCAATGAGCAACTGATGGACCTTCTGCAGGAACAGGCCCGATTCGGCGCCCTGGATGATCCGGTGGTCATAGGTCGAGGTGATGGTCACGACCTTGGATACACCCAGTTCGGCCAGCACCCGCGAGTCGGCGGCAAGCCACTCCGCCGGGTAGCCGATGGTCCCGACGCCGATGATGGCACCCTGCCCGGACATCAGTCGGGGCACGGACTGGACCGTCCCCATGGTGCCCGGGTTGGTCAGGCTGACGGTGGCTCCGGCGAAGTCGTCAGCGCTGATCTTGGCCGATCTGACCCTGCGGATGAGATCCTCGTACGCCGCCCAGAAGCCCCGAAAGCTGAGGGTGTCCGCCTCCTTGATGACCGGCACCATCAGGGTCCGGCCGCCGTCGGGCTTCTGGCTGTCGACGGCGATGCCAAGCCCCAGGTGCTCGTGGTGCACGACGGTGGCGGGGGCCTTTGGCACTTCAGGGTCCGCGGCCAGGAAGGTCGAGTTCAAGACCGGCACCGACCGCAGGGCTTCGACCACGGCGTAGCCGATCAGGTGCGTGAAGCTGACCTTGCCTGCACTCCCGCTGCGCGACAGCTGATTGTTGAGGATGCGCCGGTTGACCTCCAGGAGCCGAGCTGGAACGACACGGAAGCTGGTGGCCGTCGGGACCTCCAAGCTGGCGGACATGTTGGCCGCCACCCGAGCCGCCGCTCCCCGGATCGGGGTGCCGGCCGGCTTGGGATCGCCCTTCGCCTTGTCGGCAGCGACCCCGTTCGACTCGGCGTTCCCGTCAGCCTGGGCGGTGCCACCCGTCCTGGCCCCTCCGCCGTTGGTTGAGGATGTCTTGGCCTGGGCCGCCGGTGCCGATGGTGCCGGGCCTCCCCAGCTCTGTTCTGTGGCTGTGGCCTTCGCGCCACCGCCGCCGTCGGCAGCCTCCGGAGCATCGCCGGAGGGCGTGGCCCTCGTCAGGTTGGCACCGCCGGGCCGGTAACCCTCGAAGAACTCCTGCCAGCTTTCGCTGACCGAGCTCGGGTCCTGTCGGTACTGCTCGTACATGTCGTCGACCAACCAGGCGTTGGGGCCGAACGAGTCTTGGGATCGTGGTTGCTCGGGCATCGCAGTGCTCAAGCCTACGGCCCAATGAGTCGGGAGCAAGGGCTCACAAGCAGGTCAGACATCCCGGCGGGAGGATCATGACACCACTCGGTCACCCCCGACGCCCGGCGGCGGCCACACTGGTCCGCATGGCAGCCAAGTACATCTACACCATGAGGGACCTCCGGAGGTTCTATCCCCCCAACCGCGAGGTGCTGGCCGGCATCAACCTGTCCTTCTACCCCGGAGCCAAGATCGGCGTGATCGGGTCAAACGGCTCCGGGAAGTCGTCGCTCCTGAAGATCATGGCTGGCCTCGACGACGGCTTCACGGGCGAGGCCCGACTGACCGGCGGCTTCACGGTCGGCTTCCTGGCCCAGGAGCCCACGTTGGACGAGACGACCGACGTGGCCGGCAACGTGGCCAAGGGCATCGGTGAGACCAAGGCCCTGGTGGATCGGTTCAACGAGGTGTGCGCGGCGATGGGCGATCCTGACGCCGACTTCGACAAGTTGCTGAGCGAACAGGCGAACCTGCAGGACAAGATCGATGCCGCCGGGGCATGGGACCTGGACCGCACCCTCGACATCGCCATGGACGCCCTACGCCTGCCTCCAGGCGACGCCCGAGTCGCCACCCTGTCCGGTGGCGAGATGCGCCGGGTCGCGCTCTGCCGGCTGCTTCTGGCGCGCCCCGACCTGCTGCTCCTAGACGAGCCCACCAACCACCTCGACGCCGAGTCGGTGGCCTGGCTGGAGCGGACGCTGCGGGACTACGCCGGGACGGTGGTGGCGGTGACCCACGACCGCTACTTCCTCGACAACGTGGCCGGCTGGATCCTGGAGCTCGATCGGGGGGCGGGGATACCGTGGGAGGGGAACTACAGCTCGTGGCTGGAGCAGAAGCAGGCTCGCCTCGGAGCGGAGGCCAAAGCCGACAAGGCGCGCCAACGCACCTTGGAGCGCGAGCTCGAGTGGGTGCGCATGTCCCCTCGGGGCCGCCAAGCCAAGGGCAGGGCCCGCATCAGCGCCTACAACGAGCTGGTCACCGAGGCCGAGGAGGCCGAACAGCGGGCCGAAGGGTTGGAGATCACCATCCCCCCCGGGCCTCGGCTGGGTGACGTCGTGGTCAACGCCCAAGCCGTTGTGAAGGCATTCGGGAACCGCCTGCTCATCGATGACCTTTCGTTTCTGCTGCCCCCCGGTGGCATCGTCGGCATCATTGGCCCGAACGGGGCCGGCAAGACGACCCTGTTCCGAATGATCGTCGGCGACGAGCAAACCGACTCGGGAGGCCTGCAGCTGGGCACGACCGTGAGCCTGGCCTACGTGGACCAGTCCCGGGAGGCGCTCAACCCGGCCAACACGGTCTTCGATGAGATCACCGACGGAGTCGAGCGGATCAAGGTCGGCACCCGCGAGCTCCACGGCCGGGCCTATGTCGCCGGCTTCGGGTTCAAAGGCAGCGATCAGCAGAAGAAGGTCGGGGATCTCTCCGGCGGGGAGCGCAACCGGGTGCAGCTGGCCAAGGTCCTCAAGAGCGGCGGCAACGTGCTGCTCCTTGACGAGCCCACCAACGATCTCGACGTGGACACCCTACGGGCCCTGGAGGATGCCCTTTTGGGCTTCCCGGGATGCGCCGTTGTGATCAGCCACGACCGATGGTTCCTCGACCGGGTTGCCACCCACATCCTGGCCTTCGAAGGCGACTCTCAGGTCCGGTGGTGGGAGGGCAACTTCAGCGACTACGAGCTCGATCGCAAGAAGCGGTTGGGCGTCGATGCCGACCAGCCGCATCGGATCAAGTACAAGCCGCTGGTCCGGGACTGAGTGCGTGTGCCCGACAGCTCAGGCGCATGGCCACCTCGGCGAGCTGGCAACCCTGCCCCGAATGGCCCTTGGTCGCCGTCAGGGCCCACCATGACGAGCATGCAGATCGCCGTCACCGGAACGCACGGACTCATCGCCCGCCACCTGATCCCCAGGCTGGAGGCCGCCGGTCACCGGGTGACCGCGCTGGTCCGCTCCCAGCCAGAGCCTGGCCAGGTCCACTGGGACCCCGATGCCAGCGAGCTCGACGCCACCGAACTCGAGGGCATCGACGCCGTCATCCACCTGGCCGGTGTAGGCCTCTTCCGCCGTTGGAGCAGCGACCACAAGCGGCGGATCTTCGACAGCCGGGTGAAGGGCACCACCCTGCTCGCCGACCGCCTGGCCGGCCTGGACCACAAGCCGGCGGTCCTGCTCAGCGGGTCGGCGGTCGGGTACTACGGCGACCGCGGCGACGAGATCCTCACCGAGGACAGCGAAGGAGGAGCCGGCTTCCTGGCCGACCTGTGCGCGCGGTGGGAGGGGGCCGCGGAAGCGGCCACCGCGGCCGGCATCCGCACCGTGCTGCTGCGCACCGGCATCGTGCAGGCCCCCGATGGTGGCGCCCTCGGCACCCAGCTGCCGATCTTCAAGCTCGGTGCCGGCGGCCGCCTGGGCAACGGCCGTCAGTGGACCAGTTGGATCTCCGTCGACGACGAGGTCGGCGCCATCGTGCACGCCCTGGGCGCCGAGAACCTCAGCGGGCCCATCAACCTCACCACCCCCGAACCGGTCACCAACCGGACCTACACCAAGGTCCTCGGTCAGGTGCTGCACCGCCCAGCGGTGCTCGCCGTCCCCGCCCTGGCCATCAGAACGGTCCTCGGCGCAGAGATGGCCAACGAGATGCTGCTGGGCGGCCAGCGGGCCCTGCCCGTCGCTCTCGAGCGAAGCGGCTACCGATTCGCTCACCGTTCGCTGGCCGGGGCCCTGACGGCGGCCCTCGAGCGCTGAGCCCCCGGCCCCACATGTGCCGGACCGTCCGATCCTCGGACGCCGACGCCGACGCCGACGCCGACGGCCCTGCCCCGAGCCTGCCGTTGGCCGTGGTCGTGATCCACCACGACGCGGCCGAGTGCTGTGTGGCCACCGTCGCCGCCCTGCGGGCCCAGGGTCTGGCCGTGGCCGTGACCGTGGTCGACAACGCGTCGTCCGCCGACGCCATGGCCATGCTGCGCGACGGGTGCAGCGACGTCGAGATCATCGAGTGCACCGCCAACTTGGGCTACGGACCGGGAGCCAACGTCGGGCTTCGCCGCTGGCTGGCGCAAGGAGAAGGAGAGTGGGTGGCCGTCGCCGCTCACGACGCCCTGCCCGCCCCCGGCTGCCTGGCCGCGCTGGTGGCGGCCGCCCGGACCCATCCCGACGCCGCCTTCGTAGCCGCCGAGTTCGGCGACGGCTTCGACATGGTCCCGGCGTTCGACTGGGTGATCGGTGGCTACTCCCGACCGGCGACGCGAGGCCGGGGGTGGGTCGACGTCGACTATCCCAACGGTACGCTGTTTGTGGCCCGCCGTCAGGCTCTCGTCGACATCGGCCTGTTCGACGAGCGGTACTTCGCCTACTGCGAGGAGGTCGACCTCGGCCTGCGGGCCAGGGCCAGAGGATGGCGCGTGGGGATGGTGTGGGGTGCGGTGGTCGTCAATGGCCGCCTGCCCTCCCAGCTCCTGGCCGACTACCTCCAGGTCCGCAACACCCTGCTGCTGATCCGCACCCACCACGGCCGACGGCCGGCGGCCTTCCGCAGCCTGCTGAGCATTCCTCCGATGTTCGGCCGGGCCAGGCGGGACCGACATCGCTGGCACGTACACCTGTGCCTGGAAGGACGAGCACTCATCGACTTCTGGCGAGGTCGTTTCGGTCCTCCTCCGCCTGCGGTTGTGGCCACCGTGCACAACGCCGCCCACCGTGCAAGCATGATCAGATGCGTGCGGACCGCCCTGAGGTGACCGTGGTGGGTGCCGGACCGGCCGGCGTCACGGCGGCCATCACCCTGACCAGGCAGGGACGTCGGGTGTGCCTGGTCGACCGAGCCACCTTCCCGCGAGACAAGTGCTGCGGCGACGGCTTGACGACGGCCGCCCTGCGTCGCCTCCACGCCCTCGGCTTCAATCCGGTGAAGGTGGCTTCGTGGCAACCGATCGACCAGACATGGATCCGCAGCCCCGACGGGCGCACCGGCTCTTTGACGTTCCGACCGGGCGGCACCGTCGTCGCCGCCGCCGCCCGTCGCTACGACCTCGACGCCGCCCTCGTCGATCTGGCCCGTAGTTACGGCGTCGACGTCCGGGACGGCACCGGCGTGGTCGGAGCCCGCCTGGAGGAGGCAGGCCGCGCCGTGGCCCTCGATCTGTCGGACGGGACCGCCCTGCACTCGCCGTACGTGGTGGCTGCCGACGGCATGTGGTCACCGATGCGAAAGCTGACCGGCACCGAAGACGAGCGCTGCTATCTGGGCGACTGGCACGCCATCCGCCAGTACTTCACCAACACCGGACCTGCGGCGACGAAGATGTGGGTCTGGTTCGACGCGGACATCCTCCCCGGCTACGCCTGGTCGTTTCCCCTGCCCGGGGGAGGGGCGAACGTCGGCTACGGCGTGATCCGCCGCCCCGGTGAGGCCACCGGCTCCATGAAGGGCCGATGGGCCGAGCTCCTGGCCCGGCCCCACATCGCGTCCGTGCTCGGTCGCGACGCCCGGCCCACCGAACCGTTCAAGGCGTGGCCCATACCTACTCGCATAGGCCGCAGCTCACTGAGCGCACTCGGTGGCCGGGTCCACTTTGTGGGCGACGCCGCCCGATCAGGAGACCCGCTGACAGGTGAGGGCATCGGCCAGGCCATGGAGTCGGCCGAGGTGGCCGCCGAGGCCATGATCCATGCCGGGCCGGACCGACCTGACCGGGCGGCCCTGGCCTACCGGCGCCGCATCGACGCCACCCTGGGCATCGACGACAAGGTGTCGGTCGCCGTGTCCAACCTCCTGCGCCACCCTCGCCTGGCCAACGGCTGGCAACGCCTGATCATGGCCAACGAGGTCACCCGCTACCAGTTCCTGCGCTGGATGTTCGAGGACTACCCCCGCGCCCTGCTGCTCACGCCGCGTCGCTGGTCGGCGAACCGCTCTCGGCCTTACCCCGACGAGGCGCCGGGCTCGCTGCGCCGCCCCTTGACACAGGTCGCTCGCGCTTCGCCGGCTCGCAAAGTGAGCTCGCCTGTAGCTTGAGAGGCCATGACTGATCTTGGATTCGACAACAAGGTGGCGATCGTCACCGGAGCCGGCGGCGGCCTTGGCCGCCATCACGCCCTGTTGCTGGCGGCGCGAGGCGCACGGGTCGTCGTCAACGACCTCGGAGGCTCGGTGCGAGGCGACGGCTCCGACAAGGGCCCGGCGGAGACGGTCGTCGGCGAGATCAACGGTCAGGGCGGCGAAGCGGTGGCCGACGCATCGAGCGTGGCCACCCCAGAAGGCGGCGAGGCGCTCGTCAAGGCGGCCATCGACGCCTTCGGTCGGGTTGACATCGTCATCAACAATGCGGGGATCCTGCGCGACAAGACCTTCCACAACATGACCCCCGACCTGCTCGAACCCGTCATCGACGTCCACTTGAAGGGAGCGTTCTACGTCACCCGACCGGCGTGGGTCAAGATGCGCGAACAGGGCTACGGCAGGGTGGTCAACACTTCCTCCAACTCCGGGATCCTCGGCAACTTCGGTCAGTCCAACTACGGGGCTGCCAAGATGGGTGTTGTCGGCCTGACCCGCGTGCTGGCCGCCGAGGGGGCCAAGTACAACATCAGGGTCAATGCCGTCGCCCCCATCGCCCGGACCCGGATGACCGAGGACCTCTTGGGTGACGCCGCCTCGCGACTCGACCCCGAGGCCGTGACCCCCGTCGTCGCCTGGTTGGCCCACGAGGACGTTCCCGTCACCGGCGAGGTCTACAGCGTCGGTGGCGGCCGGGTGGCGCGGTTCTTCATCGGCATGACCGAGGGGTACTTCGACCCGAAGCTGAGCGTCGAATCGGTCCGCGACAACTTTGAGCAGATCCGTGACCCGGAGGGCTACACCATCCCCGGCGGCCCCGGCGATGAGCTCAAGGCCCTCTTCACCGCCATCGACAGGCATTGAGGTAGCCGGGAGCGCTCCTGCTGCGCTCCGGTCAGCCGAGCGGCAGGGTCGCCCGTTCCCACCAGACGGTCCCGTCGCCGAGCATGACCCGCACCTCGGTGGCCTGGCAGGCGATCGGGAGGTCCTTGTCCAAAGCTGCGGCTACGGTGGCCAGCCCCGTCCCCGCAGTGGCGTTGGCCACGGTCAGGTGGGGAACGACCTCGTCGAACTCGCCACCCCAAGGAGGTGTGTGGAACTCTCCGGCCAGCGCGTTGGTCAACTCGAGGAATGGCTCGATCGGGTCCGGCCCCAGCCACAGAACTCGATGACCGAACCACTGGACCGAACCAAGCGCGAAGTCGAACGGCGCCGTCTTGGCCACCACCGCTTGGAGGCGGGCCAACTCGCCCTCGTCGATGTCCTCGGGGGCCAACCACGGCACGATCAAGGTGACGTGCGCCGGAACCCCCGCCGTGGCCAGGGGATCGTGCAGTCCCCGCCACGGTCCGACCGTGGCCTCAGCCTCCGGCACCGGCACCAGGATGGCGCTGTGGGCGTTCCCCTCGCCGCGCCACGCCCTCACGGTTCGCCACCGGCAGAGAACACCTCAGCCAGCAGGGCGGGCACCGCCACCTCGAGCTGGTCGTAGGTGCAGCTGGCGGGGTCCCGATCGGGCCGCCAGCGCCGAAAGCGCGCCGTGTGGCGCAGGCGACCGCCCTGGAGGTGCTCGTAGGCCGCCTCGACCACCAGGTCGGGCCGGAGAGGCTCGAAGCTCAGGTCCTTGGTGGCGTTCCACCGGCTGGTCGCCCCCGGGAGCCGCTCATGGTCGGACTCACTGACCGACGACGCCCACCCCCCCCAGGGGTGCGTGGCGGGTTCCCGGTAGGGGGCCAGCTCGTCGAGGAGTGCCCTCCGCCGCTCGGCGGTGAAAGAGCCGATCACCCCCACGCTTGACAGGGTGTCGCCGCTGTAGATGCCGAGCATCAGCGAACCGACGGCATCACGGTTCCCCTTGTACCAACGGAAGCCGGCGACGACGAACTCAGCGGTGCGCTCGTGCTTGACCTTGAGCATCAGCCGCTTGTCCGACACGTACCGCAGATCCAGGGCCTTGGCCACCACCCCGTCGAGGCCCGCTCCCTCGAAGCGATTGAACCAGTCCTCGGCCACCTCGGCGTCGGTGGTGGCCGGCGTCAGGTGCACCCTGTCGGCCTCGCCCTGAGCCCACCCAAGGGCGTCGACCAGGCAAACCCGACGTTCGCAGAAGGGTGCGGGGCGCAGGTCGTCGTCACCGATGGCCAGCAGGTCGAAGGCCACGAAGGACGCCGGCGTGGACCGAGCCAGGGTCGCCACCCGCGAGGCCGCCGGGTGGATCCGCTGCGAGAGGGCATCGAAGTCGAGGCCGTTGGGTCCGGCCACCACGATCTCGCCGTCGACCACGCACCGTTCGGGCAGGGTCTGGGTCAAGGCGGCGACCACATCGGGGAAGTACCTGGTGAGGGAGCGCTCGTTGCGGCTGGCGAGCTCCACCTCGGGTCCGTCGCGGAACACGACGCAGCGAAACCCGTCCCACTTCGGCTCGTAGGAGTAGGACCCCCGGGGAACCCCGGTGATGGACTTGGCCAGCATGGGGGCGATCGGGGGCAGCACGGGCAGGTCCACGCCCGAAAGCCTACGGGCCGGTGGGGTCGGGATCGGAAGCTCGCCGAGAGAGGACGGCGGCGACCTCGCCAGCCAGCGGCGAACGCTCGATCTCCTCGAGCGAGTGGGGCAGGGCGATGCGCCAGTTGGGCCGATCGTCGACCGTGCCGGGGATGTTGGGTCGCTCCTCGACCAGTGCGGCGTCTTCAAGAGTGGCAGTGAGCACCGAACACGGAGCCTCGGCCAACGAGCGGTACGCGCCGACCACGACATCTTCGGTGGCGGCGTCGATGCTCACCGCGGCCCAGTCGACCAACCGTTCCCGCATGGCTGCTGCGCCGCCCTCGTTGGGGGCCATGCCAAGATCGCGCTGCGCTCGGAGATCGGAGCCCGACCACACCCCGGCCACCGTCGGCAGGTCATGGGTGGTGACCGAGCCTAGAGCCTGGGCCGGCCAGGTCGCCGGCCGGCCCGGCTCGAACCACAGCAGCCGGTAGGACAGGACCTGCCGCTCCGTCAGCTCACTGCGCACGTGGCCCTCGACCGTCCCCAGGTCCTCCCCGACGACGTAGGCGCCGGCCCGTTCCGCTTCCAGGGCCAAGATGTTGAGCAGGTCCCAGGAGGGATAGCGGACATAGGCACCCGCGGTAGGCGACTCGCCCTCGGGGATCCAGTACAGGCGGAACAGTCCCATCACGTGGTCGAAGCGCAGGGCGCCGCCGTGTCCCATGCCGCCCCGGATGGTCTCGATGAACGGCCGGTAGTCCGCCTCCCGGAGGCGCCACGGATCCCACGGCGGCAGGCCCCAGTCCTGCCCCCGGGTGTTGAAGTCATCCGGCGGGGCGCCGACGCTCATCGTCGAGGCGAACGTGTCCTGCCACAGCCAGGCGTCGGCGCCACCGGCGTCCACGCCGATGGCCAGATCGGCCATCACGTCCGTGGCGTGCGACGCCTGGCGGAGTTGAACATCGATCTGCCACTGCAACCACTGGTGGTAGCGGACCCGGCGGGCACCGCTGCGCCCGGCGAGCAGGGCGCGGGTTCCGGGGGCGTCGGGTCGCCGGCAATCCGCCGGCCAGTCCGCCCACCCGGGGCCGTGGACCTCGGCCAGCGCGTTGAACGTGGCGAAACCCTCGAGGGCGCTGCCTCGCTCGGCCACGAAGCGGTCGAAGGCGGGGTCGCTGTCAAAGGACGCGAAGAGCTGCTCCAGCGCTGCCGATTTGAGCGCCCAGACCCGAGCCCGGTCGATCAGTCGCTCACCGTTGAGCTGCCGTCCGGCCTGGGCCAGGGCCTCGAGGTCGGCCACGCCCCCAGCGCCGGGAATCTCCTCGATGCACAGGTACAGGGGGCTGAGGAAGCAACGGCTGCTGGGGAAGTACGGGCTGGCCTGGGGGTGGGCACCCAAGCTGCCGGCGTGGAGCGGGTTGATGAGGGTCATGCCCGCCCCCTGTTCCGCCGACCACGAGGTGAGCCGGCGAAGGTCGGCCAGATCCCCATGACCCCAGCTGTCGTCGGATCGGGTGGCATACAGCTGGGCCGCCCACCCCCAGTGGTGCTGCGGGCCGGGCGGGCACCTTCCCGGGCTCACCACCAGCGCGTAGGGCTCCCCGCCGTCATCGGGGGTGACGCTGTGATAGCCGCTGGGGACATCCGGGGGAAGGGTGCCGTCCGTGCGCACCCCGCCGCCGTCCTCCAGCTCAAGCATGCCCGCGGGGACCGCTGGCAATGGGTGGTCGAGGCGCACCGTCACCATCGACGGTCCACCCCCGCCGTCGTCAGGTCCACGCCGCCCGGACGCCCCCATCTGGTCGAGGATGGCGGCAACGGTCCGGGGAGGAGCGCCACGCCACACCCCTGCGGCATCGTGGTAGCCGGCATCGACACCCCACCGACGCGCGTCAGCACCGGCAGCGCCGCCGGGCGACGTACGATTCGGCGTGAGAGACACGTCCCTGACTACCCGGGGTGGCCATGGGTGAAACGCCGGCGGTGGGCGTCACCGGAGCCGGACGGATCCTGGCCGGGGCCACCTCGTGGGCCGACCGGAGCCTGGTGCGCGAGGGCAGCTTCTACCCGAAGAAGTCGATGACAGCGGCCGCTCGCCTGGCCCACTACTGCAGCCGCCTTCCCCTGGCCGAGGTGGCGACCACGTTCCGGTTCCCGCCGACGCCCGACCTGGCCGCGCAGTGGGCGGAGCGGACACCCGACGGCTTCACCCTCGACATCCGGGGATGGTCGCTGCTGACCGGCAGCCCGACGCTGCCCGACTCGTTGTGGCCGGACCTGGCCACCGAGGTGAAGCCCCAGGCCAGGGACAACCGCCGGCTCTACCCGGGGCACCTGGCGCCTGACGCGGTAGAGGAGTGCTGGGCCCGCTTCAGCCACGCGCTCGATCCCCTTCGCCGAGCCGGACGCCTGGGCGTGGTCATCCTGCGCTACCCGAGGTGGTTTTCCCCCCGCGCCGACAGCTGGGCCGAGCTGGCCACCGTGCGCCGGAGGCTGCCCAACACCAACGTGGCCGTCGAGCTGCACAACCGGGCGTGGCTGGAGGGTGACACGTGCGAGGAGACCCTCGGCTGGCTCGAGGACCAGGGGCTCAGCCTGGTGTGCGTCGACAGCCCCCGCAGCGGTGAACGAGCCCTCCCTCCCGTGGTCGCCGCCACCGCGGAGGTCGCCCTCGTCCGCTTCAACGGCCGGCGCTGCGTGGAGGGCGAGCCGTGGACCTGGCCCTACCGCTACAGCACATCGGAGCTGGCCGGGTGGCTCCCCGACGTGGCCGATCTGGCCTCGTCCGCCCGAGAGGTTCACCTCCTGTTCGACAACACCTGGGGCTCCGACGCCGTGGACGCGGCAATGACCGTCCTGGAGCTGGCCAGGACGTCCCGGTAGGCGTCTGGCAGAGCACCAGCTCCGGCGAGACCACCAAGGCCCTGCTCTGAGCGCCCAGTGTCCACCCGGGCCGTCTCACCCTCTCGGTACCCTGACATCGATGGTCTTGCCGCTGCCCGCGTCCCTCTCCCCCTCCAAGGTCTCCTCGTTCAAGGACTGCGGCCTGGCCTTCCGACTCTCGGCGATCGAGCACCTGCCGGAGACGCCGTCGGCCCCGGCCACCAAGGGCACCTTGGTGCATCGGGCGCTGCAGATGCTCATGTGGGAGGAGCCCGCGGAGCGGACCCTTCCCGTCGCCCTCGATCGCCTGGAGCGAGCCGCCGGGGAGATCCTCACCGGTCCCGAGTACGCCTCCTTGGATCTGACCGCCGACGAGCGGATCGCCTTCCTGGCTGACGCCGAGACGCTGGTGCGCAGCTACTTCACCCTGGAGGATCCTGCCTCGGTCCGGGTGATCGGCACGGAGCTGAGGTTGTCCGTCCAGGTCGGCAGCCTCACCCTTCGGGGGATCATCGACCGCTTGGAGCTCGATGAGCAGGGGGCCCTCGTCGTCACCGACTACAAGACGGGCCGGGCGCCGTCGACCCACGTCGAACAGGCTCGCCTCGGCGGGGTGCACTTCTACGCCTTTCTCTGCGAGCAGGTGCTCGGTCGCCGACCGGCGCGGATCCAGCTCCTGCACCTGCGTGAGCCGTTGAGCATCTCGACGATCCCGTCGGATCAGTCGATCCGGGCCCTGCGGAGCCAGACCACGGCCATCTGGAGTGCCGTTGAGCGGGCCTGCGAGAAGGAGGACTTCCGTCCCAAGCCGGGACGGGCGTGCTCGTGGTGCTCGTTCCACGCCTACTGCCCGGCCGTGGGTGGCGACCTGGGAATCCTCCCCGAGCGTCCCGTCGCCGTGTCCGACGGTCGCCCATGACCCTCCAGGAGCGGGCGGCGACGCTCAAGCGATGGGTGCCCCCGACCATCGACCTGCCCGAAGGCGGCCGGATGACCGCCTTCGACGATCACCTCGACGACGCCTTCGAGCGCTTCGTGCGCAACCGGCGAGGCCCGGACGTGATCATGTACGCGGCCAGTGCCCTGGGAGACCACGGTCTGCTGTGGCTGCTCCTGGCCGGGGTCCAGGCCGGTCGCCGCCATCGGGGCAACTGGCGGCGTCCCCTCATCCGCGCTGCCGCGGGCCTCGGTCTCGAGTCCGCCTTGGTCAATGGCCCCGTCAAGTGGATGTTCCGGCGGAGTCGACCGGTCCACGACGGTCCCCGCCCCCTCCATCTGCGTCAGCCGCGGACCAGCAGCTTCCCGAGCGGGCACGCCACCGCTGCCTTCTTCGCCGCCGGACTGCTGGGCGAGGACGACCCCCTGTGGCCGCTGTACTACGCCCTGGCCGTGGTGGTGGCGGCCAGCCGCCTGCACGTCAGGATCCACCATGCGTCCGACGTGGTGGGCGGAGCGGTCATCGGTGTCGTGCTGGGCGAGATCGTCCGTCGGGCCGTGCCGATCGAGGCCCCGGTGCCGGCCGAACCAGGACCTGAGGAATCGTCGCCCCCTCCCATGCGTTGACCGAGGCATGCTCTCTTTCGCCATCACCTGGGACTACCGCTGCCCGTTCGCCCGCATCGCGCATGACCATGTCGTGACCGCCCTGGCCGGCGGCGCCGAGTGGGACGTGACGTTCCGGGCGTTCTCGCTTGACCAGGCCCACGTCGAAGAGGGTGAGGCACCGGTGTGGGACGACCCGGGTCGCTACCCGGGCCTGCTGGCCAACGAGGCGGGGATCGTCGTTCGGGACCGCGATCCCGAGCATTTCCTGGCCGCGCACGAGGCGCTGTTCTCGGCCCGTCACGACCACTCCCTCGACACCCGCACGCGCGAGGTGATCGCCGACGCTCTGGGCAGCGCCGGCGTTGACGCAGGCGAGGTGCTGGCGGAGATGGACGACGGGTGGCCGTTGGAGACGTTCCGCAAGGAGCACACCACCGCCGTCGACGAGCTGGCCGTGTTCGGAGTCCCCACCTTCATCTCGGGCGACGACGCCGCGTTCGTCCGTCTCATGGAGCGTCCCCGGGGCGACGTCCGCGAGGCGCAGCGCACCATCGAGCGGATCGTCGGCCTTCTGGAGGGCTGGCCGGAGCTCAACGAGCTCAAGCACACCCGCATCGGACGCTGAGCGTCTGGAGTCCCCTGCCGATGTCCGCAAGCTGAGCGCCCATAGGATCCTTGCCGTGAGCTACGACGTGGTTGGGCTGCTTGGTCGGGGCGGCTCGGCGGTTGTCGAGCTTGCCATCGACGATGCCGGAAGGCGGGTGGCTACCAAGCGCCTGGCCCTCACCGGCTCCGTCCTGCAGATCCAAGTGGCCCGCCAGCGCCTGCGGCGGGAGGCGGAGATCCTCGCCATCCTGGCGCACCCCGGGATCGTGCCCATCATCGAGGTGATCGACGACGGCAGCGAGGTCGTGCTCGTCTTTCCTGTCCTGGTCGAGAGCCTGGAGGACCGGGTCAACCGCCTCGGTCCCCTGCCCCCCGCAGAGGTGGCCAGGGTTGGTCGCGTCCTCATCGACGCCTTGGCCGCAACCCACCGCCAAGGCGTCGTCCACCGCGACATCAAGCCCTCCAACGTGCTCTTCGACGGGGCCGGCCAGCCCGCACTGGCCGACTTCGGCGTGGCGGTGACCCGCGAGTTGACCGCCGGCCTGACCCAGGCCGGGATGGTGGTGGGCACGCCCACGTGGATGGCCCCCGAACAGGCCAGGGGCGAGGCGGCGGGACCGGCCAGCGATGTCTTCTCGCTCGCCGCCACCCTGGCCTACGCGGCTACAGGGGAGGGTCCCTACGGCCCGGGACCAGCCGCTGCGGTGATGGACCGGGCCGCTCGAAACCAGATACGCCCGGTTCCCCCAGCGCTGCCCAGCGTGCTGCGCCGCCCCTTGTCGCGCATGCTCGACCACCGCCCGGAGCGACGCCCGAGTGCCGCCGGCGTCCTCGGCGGCCTGCACGGCACGATCGCTGCTCCCCCGGTCAAGCGCCGGTGGACGCGCCCGAATCGCTGCAGGACACGGTTGGTCCGCCTGCCGCTGCGGGTGCTGCGCGGGCCCGGCGCACCGCCCACGGTGACCTCCCGGCGTCGACAGATCGCCTCCCTGATCGCCGCGTCGGCCGGCGTGGCCGTGGTCGGAGGGGTGGTCGCCGTCGCTCTCGCCAATCACGGTGCGACACCCACCCGGGTCCTCAAAGCGGCGGCACCGGCACCGCTTTGCTCATCCAAGCCCTACCTGCCGTGCGGCGAGACGGTTCCTGCGCCCAACACCGACGGCGCAGTCTGCCTGCCCGGCTGGTACGACCTCGACTCGATCGCCGGCAACGGCTGCGAGGCCCACTCGGACTTCGTCACCGGCACGGCCCTCGTCGCCGGCATACCGCTGCATGCCAACCTTGTGCCCGCCTCGACCACCGACACCTTCACCACGCACGTGAGTGGCCACGCCCTGAACCTGTGCTGGGGAGCGTTGCACATCACCCTCGTGGCACCGGCGCAGACCGCCGAGCGGCTGACCGTGTGGGACGGGACCCACCAGATGACCAGCGCCCTCAGTGCCGACGGCAACGCGGCGACGGCGACCATCGGCAAGCCCTCGTGCTTCGGGGCCGACCCACGGACCTTCGGGGTCACCGTGACCCCCGTCGCCGGCGCCGGCCCGCCGGCGGTCCAGGACTTCACCCTGACCAGGGACGGCGGGTGGTGACCAGCGGTTCCCGGCGCCTCCGCCAACGTGTGTTGGACGCGCCCTCTGACCCCGGTTCCGGCCATTCGGGCTGCCGCCCTCGGCCTGCACCGGGGTGAGCTGCTGCGGTGGGCCCCCACGGCGGTCACCCCCGCCACCAACACGCCGACGCGCCCGGTGACGACGCCATCCCCGCACCGTGGTCGCGGGCACGGGCGCATGGCAGCGATCGATCGCCCCGAGAGCCCCCGAAGGACCGTCACGCGGCACGCCGGCGGGCTTCGGCCAGGACCTGCCGGGCTGCGGCCACGCCGGCCCGACCGAGCTCCTTGGTCCGCTCGTCGAGGCGGAAGTCGTTCGACTGGGTATCGAGAAGCCTCATCTGGGTTGCCATGGCTCCCAGCATCGTCGGAGGGTGTGACATCGACCCGGGGGTAGGGTCTGGCTGTCCCCATGACCTCTCTCGCCGAGGCGCTCGGCCATCCCGCCGACGCCATCTTGTTGATCGTCACCTGCGACGACCTCGGGGTGACGCACGCCAGCAACGCCGGCGTGTACCGAGCCCTCCGACGAGGCTCGGCGACCAGCGCCGGCCTGGTGGTGCCCGGCCCGTGGGCCCGTGAGGCGGCCAGCAGTCATCGGGGCGAGGACATCGGCGTCCACCTGACCCTCAACGCGGAGTACGACCTGTACCGATGGGGCCCCATCACCCACGCCCCCTCGCTGCTGGACGGTGACGGCGGGTTCCCACGCACCCTGGACGACCTCTGGGAGCACGGTGACACCGAGGAGGTCCGGCGCGAGTGCCGGGCCCAGATCGAGCGGGCCATCTACTGGGGCTTCGATGTCACCCACCTGAGCGCCCACCTCGGTGCCCTCGAGCTTCGTGCTGAGTTCTTCGACGTGGCCCTGGAGCTGGCAGCGGAGTTCCGCCTCCCGCTGCGCCTGCCGGATGCCTCCGCCGAGCGCCAGGCCGGGTTCCCTTTCCGCAGCCTGGCGGCCGAGGAGGCGATCGTCTCTCCCGACCACCTGATCCGGGTGCCGCGCACGTCGAGCAGCCGGCGTGCCGTGGACCGATTGCTGAGCGACCTGCGACCCGGGGTCACCGAGGTCGTCCTGCGACCGGCCATCGACACCGCCGAGCTTCGGGCCGCCGCGCCCGACTGGCCGGCGCGGGTCGACGATGCCGACCTGGCCACCAGCAGCGAGGCCTTCGGCGCCCTGGCAGAGCGCGCGGGTGTCACCCTGGTCGGCTACCGGGCCCTGCGGGACCGGCAGCGTTCGCAGCCATCGTGAGCAGAGGCCGAGGGCGGGCACCGGCAAGTTCGACGTTTGCTCATCCACGCGGTGGACAGGCGACGTATGGTGACGTGATGACCCCTTCCCTGTCCGATGTCCGCACCCGGACCGCCCGCCGCGCCCGGCCGGCACCCCTACGTCTCGCGGCTCTGGCCGGCATCGTGGCGTTGTCGGGCTTCCTGTCCGCCTGCGGATCGAGCTCGAAGTCCTCGACGGCGCCGGCCAGCGGGGGCAACGCGGTCAGCATCAAGAACTTCAGCTTCGCGCCCCAGTCGCTCACCGTGAAGGTCGGCACCACGGTGACCTGGACCAACCAGGACAGCACCCCCCACACGGTGCAGTTCTCCGACAAGTCCATCCCCACCAGCGAAGACCTGACCGGTGGAACGGCGAAGAGCACCTACACGCACACCTTCGCTGCCGCCGGCACCTTCGCCTACATCTGCGGCATCCACAACTACATGACCGGGACCATCAAGGTCACGCCGTAGTTCCCACAGAGCCAGGGCCCTGAGAGCAGCAGGACGTCACATCGTTGGCCCGAAAGCGCCTCCGGCATGTCGGCGGCCGGCTCGTCATGTTTTGTGCCATCATGCCAGTTTTCATCCGGATCTCGTTCCAGACCAGGAGACACACCGATGGAGATCAGTGAGCGTGAGCTGCACCAGATGGTGCGGGAAGTCGACGAGCTGAACAGCGACGGCATGGAGACCATGTCCACGGACATCGCCGAACTGCACTCCGGTGAGGGCAGGCGTCTGATGGGTCTGTCCCGCCGTCGCTTCGTTCAGGGTGTCGGCCTTGGGGGGGTGACCCTGGCCATCGGTGGGGCGATGATTCCCCTGGCCAGCATGTGGAACCCCGCGTACGCCCAGGCCAGCGACGACAAGTCCATCGCCGCGTTCGCGGAGAGCGTCGAGCTCGCCGCCGTCGCCGCCTACGGGGCGGCCGCCAAGACCGGCAAGGTGACCGGCGCCGCCCTGACGGTCGCCAAGACCTTCTCGGCCCACCACCAGGCTCACGCAGGCGCGTTCGGCGGGTTCGCCGGCGACAGCGCCAAGGCCCAGCCAAACCCGAAGCTGGTGGCCACGATCGCCCCGATGATCCAGAGCGCTGCTGACCAGACGGCCATCCTGAAGATCGCCTACGGCCTGGAGAACAGTGCGGCGGCGACGTACCTCTTCGCCATCGGCGCACTGACCGATCCGACCGCCCTCAAGGCCACCGCTTCGATCCTCCCCGTTGAGTCCCAGCACGCCGTCGTTCTCGGCCACGTGCTCGGCATGGCCCCCGGTGACGACAAGGGCACCTACATCCCGGCATTCATCACCACCGACCCCGCCGTCAAGCCCGACCAGTTCCCGATCGCTTCCGGCACCTGATCAGGCCCGTGCACCTCACGACCTGACCCACATTTCCCAAGGAGAGACGATGGACATCAGCAACGATTTCATCCGCCGGGAGCTCGACGAGATCGCTCGTCAGAACGACGTCGCCATGAAGTTGCAGTCCGAGGGGCTCACCCGCATGGTGGAGACCGACGAGCTCAACGCGGAGCAGAGGGATGAACTGATCACGGGCGGCCTCGGCCGTCGCAAGTTCCTCAAGTTCGGTGGGATCGCCGTGGCCACCTCAGCCGTCTTCGCGGCCTGTGGTAGCAGCTCGAAGACCTCGAGCTCGACGACGGCCGCCTCGTCACCGTCCACGTCGGCCGCCGCCGCGACGGGCTCGGCGGCGACCGACATCGCCGCCCTGCGCACGGCCAGCTCGCTCGAGGTGCTGGCCGTCCAGACCTATCAGAAGGCCATCGCCTCCGGCCTCGTCACCACGGCAGCGGTGGCGACGGCAGCGAAGAGCTTCGCAGAGCAGCACCAGCAGCACGCTGCCGCCTTCGAGTCCGCCACCACCAAGGCGGGCGGACAGGCGTTCACCATGCCCAACCCGGTGGTCAGTGCCCAGGTGATCGCTCCCGCCCTGGCCAAGGTCAAGACAGAGACCGACATCATCAAGTTGGCTTACACCCTGGAGTCGGCTGCCTCGCAGACGTACCAGAGTGCCATCGGGGTCCTGAGCAAGCCCGCGTACAACAGCGCCTTGGCCTCCGTGCTCGGTGTGGAGAGCCGCCATCAGGCCCTCCTGGGCCTCGTGCTGATGGACGCGTCCATGCCCCCCTACCCGATCAACGGCTTCCAGACCGACAGCGGGGCGGTCAAGGTGGGCACCGGGGTCTGATGCACCCACGAGGGGCCGACGCTACAAGGTCGACGAGGCCAGGAGGGCGGCGGCCAGGCGCTCCAGGCCCGCCACCCTGCTTCCCTTGACCAGGACGGCAACACCCGGGCCGAGGGGACCTACCGCTGCGGCGGCGGCGGCGAGGTCCTCGGCAGGAGCCACCCCGTAGCGGTCGGTGCCCACGGCGATCACCTCGATGCCGAGGTCGGCAGCCAGGTTGGCGATCCTCCGATGCTCATAGGCTTCGTCCGCTCCCAGTTCGGCCATGGTGCCGAGGACCGCCATCCGGCGCAGCGCTCCAAGACCAGCGAGTGAGCGCAGGGCGGCCGCCATGGAGGTCGGATTCGCGTTGTAGGTGTCGTTGACCACGACGCCCCCGCCGGGCGCGACCCGCACCTCCATGCGCCACGGCGACAGCCGGGCGGTGGCCAGCCCGCTGGCCACGCCATCGAGGCCCACCCCGCAGCACAGAGCCACAGCGGCGGCCGCGAGGGCGTTGCCCACCTGGTGGATCCCGCGGGCGCCAAGGACCACCGGCACCGATCCCCACGATGAGCGCAACACGAAGCTGGCCCGGAGGTCCTGATCGACCCTGATGTCATGAGCGGTCACGTCCGCCCCGGGACGACCCTCTGCTGACCACAGCAGCACCGCGGCCGCGCTGCGGGCGGCCATCGCGGCCACGCGGGGGTCGTCGCCGTTGAGGATGGCCATGCCCGTAGCCGGGAGCGACGCCACGAGCTCGCCCTTGGCGGTGGCCACCGCCTCGATGGTCCCGAACGTCGCGGTGTGAGAAGCGGCGACGGCGGTGACCACGCCGATCGTGGGGCGGGCCATGGCGCACAGGTGGTCGATGTTGCCTGGTTCCCGGGCGCCCATCTCCACCACGGCCACGTTGGTGTCAGCCGGGGCATTGGCCAACGTCAGGGGCACGCCCAGCTCGTTGTTGAACGAGGCCTCGCTGGCCGCCACCCGCAACGTGGTCCCCAGCACCGAAGCGGTCAGGTCCTTGGTGGAGGTCTTGCCGACGGACCCGGTGATCCCCACCACGGGGCCATGCAGCCGGTCACGAGCAGCGCGGCCGAGCCCTCCCAGAGCGATCCGGGCATCGACGACCTCGATGGCCAACGCCGCGGTGGCCGACGGCCGATCAACCCTCCCAATCCGGTCCGACTCCACAAGGTATCCCCCGGCGCGGGCCGCCAGGGCGGCAGCTATGAAGTCGTGCCCGTCGCGCTCGGCGCGCAGCGGGACGAACAACATCCCCGGCCGCAGCAGTCGTGAGTCGATGCCGATCCCGTCCAGGCGAGCGCCCTGGGGGCCAGGGCAGCGCAGGACTCCGTGCGTGGCGTCGACGATCTGTGCGGCGCTCCACTGCATCCCGCCGATCTTGGCAGGCCGCCACTACGGTGGCAGGCCGTGCCCGGCGATCCTCCTGCCCCCTCCACCCGGCTGGTGCTCGTCTACGGCGGGTGTTCTGCGGAGCACGAGGTGTCGTGCATCTCGGCACGCCACGTCCTCGATGCCGTCGATCGGCGGCGCTATGACGTCGCTGTTCTGGGCGTCGGGCTGGACGGTCGCTGGGTGGATGCCACGCAGGCCGTGGCGGGCCCTGAAGCCAGCAGCGACAACGCTCCCGTGGCCGGAGCCGGCCTGCCCTCGCCGGGCGAGCTGCACCTCCCCGAAGCCGACGCCCTGCGGGCCCTGGCCGGCGGCGCACCGGCAGCAACCGTGGTCTTTCCCCTGATCCATGGGCCCATGGGCGAGGACGGCACCCTGCAGGGTCTCCTGGAGGTGGCCGGCCTCGCCTACGTCGGCTCTGGCGTGCTGGGCTCGGCGATCGCCATGGACAAGGGGGTGGCCAAGGCTCTTCTGGGTGCCGCAGGACTGCCCCAGGTGCGCTACCTGGTGCTGCGCACCGACGAGATCGGCGAAGACACCGGCGGCGTGATCGAGCAGTCGCTCGGTTGGCCGGTGTTCGTGAAGCCCGCCAACCTCGGTTCGACCATCGGCATCTCCCGCGCCGAGGGGCCCGAGGCACTGCCGTCCTCGTTGGCCCTGGCGCTGCGCTACGACGAGTACGTGGTGATCGAGGAACAGGTCGCGGCCCGGGAGATCGAGCTGGGCGTCGTCGGCCACGTCCTCCTGGCCGTCACCGAGCCGGGCGAGCCACTTCCCAGCCGCGAGTTCTACGACTTCGAGGACAAGTACCTGATGGGCACGGCCGGGCTGGCCATCCCCGCGTCCCTCCCGGCGTCGGTGGCCACGGAGGCAAAGGACCTGGCCCTCCGAGCGTGCCGGGCGCTGCGGGTGGAGGGCATGGCCCGGGTAGATCTCTTCTACGAGGAGGAAGGTCGCGGCCTGCTCGTCAACGAGATCAACACGGTGCCCGGGTTCACCGCCATCTCCATGTACCCGATGCTGTGGAGGGCCGCGGGGGCGGACCCGGCCATGCTCATCGACGCCTTGGTGGCCGCAGCACGTTCCCGCCACGACCGCCGGCGGCGGTTCGAGACGACCCGTTGAACGTCCCCCGGCTGATCCCGTTCGATGCTCAGACGCGGGCGGGCGGGGCCCTGCGGGCCCTGGAGGGCGTCCGGGTCAGGATCACCAGGCTGAGCAACAGGGCGATCCCCTCGACGATCAGGGTCATCAGAGCGACGCCGACCCCGAGGACATGGACGTTGGAGGGCTGCAGCCCAGTCTCGGTGAACTTGCCATGGAAGGTAGGCACCCCGACACTCTTGATGCGGCTGAGGCCGAACGCCACCAGGGTGAGGACGGATACGCCGAGGCCGCCCAGAGCGACCAGGCGCCGGGGGCCTATCACCAGGCCGATGCCGATCACCAGGGAGGCGATGGCCTCGATGACGAAGAGCTCCTTGACCGGGGTGTGACGGTAAGCCACGTCCCACAGGTGATAGTGGCCGTAGCCACCGATCAGGACAGCAACGCCGGCAAGGACACGAACGAGTCGCAACGTGACAGGGGACACGTCTCATTGTACGGCACGCTCCGCCCGATCGGACGGTTCGCCAAGCGGGCTGGTGCGCCGGGGCGGGAGGCTCGGATGTGGGGAGGGCTCAGATGTGGGAGTGGTCGCTCTTGGAGATCGGCCCGAACCGCGCCGCACCAACCGGACCGACCACCACCAGCGGCTCGCTGGAACGCTCCACCCCGTCGGACACCTCGCTGGTGACAGCAAGAGCCTGCGCACCGGGTGAGGAGTGGAACGGTACGACAGCGGCGGGGACAGAACCGAGCAGCCCGAAGGAGATTCGCTGATCGCCGACAACACCCCACAGCTGGTAGGTCCGGTCCGCACGCAGCGGTTCCACCTGGGCGTTGTACACGTAGCCCTGCCCACTGGGCAACACCACGGCGTCGGCGGACATCGCCTTGGATGACAGGGACGCCAGATGGACCCGCCGACTGCCCGGAGTGCTCAACGCCATGCGGACGGCGCTCATGGACGGACCAGGGGACAGCGACGCCACCCGGTTGTTGAGCGCGGAGGTCTGATGGTCGAGCCTGCTGACCTGGAAGCTGAGGGCGGCGACGACAGCGGCCGCCACCCCGGCGGCGATGGCCAGGGTCCGGACTCGAAGTGAACGCTTCCGGTGCCGCCGGATCTCGGCAATGGGAGGCCCCTGGGGGGTGGCGCCAGCGGGCGACGCCGAAACGACCGGCGTGGCCCGCGCCTCGAGGCGCAGAGCGGGGGGCGCCTCTTGGGCGCTGGCCACGATCTGGTCCCACAGACCCGCGGGGGCAGGGCCGCCGATGTAGCCGAGGAGCGCAGCCGTCTCCCTATGGCCCCGCAGCTCAGCGCGACAGCGCGGGCAGATCTCCAGGTGCCGGTTGAGCAGCTCGGCCTCCTCGGGCTCCACCGCATCGAGGGCGTGGGCCCCCAGCAGCTCGGCCAGGTCGTCATGAGAGGTCACGCGGTTCATGGCGCGCCCACCCCTCCGACATCCGCCAGAGCGGCCCGCATCCGCTTGAGACCGACGCGGATCCGGCTCTTCACCGTGCCCTCGGGTTCGCCCAGGGCCGTGGCCACCTCGCGGTACGTCTGGCCGCCGAAGTACGCCAACTGGATGGCCTTGCGCTCGTCCTCGGGGAGAACAGCGACCGCCTCCTTGACCCGGTCGGCAACGGCCAGATCCCAGACCTCGTGTTCGATGTCGTAGCCCGCCTCGGCCGCCTTACGGGCCTCGCGCAGCTCGCGCTGGCGCCGGGAGGTATCGGATCGGAGCAGGTCGACCGCTCGACCGTGGGCCTGGGCCAGGAGGAACGAACGCAACGAGCCCCGGTCGGGATCGAAGCGGTCCGGGTGGTCCCACAGGCGGAGGAAGACCTCCTGGACGATCTCCTCGGCCAGGGACAAGTCGGAGAGCACGCGCCGGGCCAACCCGAACACGGCGCCGGCGTGGCGCCGGTAGGCCTCGGCGAGGGCGTCCTCGCGATAGCGGCCGATGGCCACGACGAGGGAGCCATCGCTGGCGTCGATCAACGAAGCAGACATGGCTGCTTGTTCTTCGGTGCGGGCGCCGGTCTGGATGGGACCGGCACCGATCCCTTCCTTGGGGGGCTCACCCGGTCGCCGCAGGGTCATGAGGTGACCCGCCGGATCCGAGACAGGAGCTCGCCGAACGCAGGGGTGGCGGTGGCCGCCAGAACGTCGAGGACTGCCCGCTGGTCGCCGCTCGTCTTGAGCCGCCCCCGCATGAACGCCACGCTGGGACTGAGCTCTCCGGCCAGGATGGCCCGAGCGTCGGCGGCGGGCACGGTGATGGCCAAGTCACGCTTCTCGCCACCGGCGGCCGGCCACCATTGACGAACGTAGGTGGCGTCCCCGTTGGCCCCACCGCTGACGGTGACCGTGAGGGCCAGGGGAGCCGGCCGGGTGTCGCCGGCAAACGGCCAGGCACCGACCGCGTGGCCCGACTCCTCGACCCAGGCGGGGCTCAGCCATTCAGCCATGCAGCCACTCAGCCATCCAGCCACTCAGCCATCCAGCCACTCAGCCATCCACGTCGGCCGTTTCCCGAAGCCCGGCGAAGAGGTCATCCTCAGGCACGGTCGATCCCGTCAGGTTCTGGGCCAGCTCGTACTCGTCGTAAGGGTGGATGGCGTCGGCGACCTCCGGGGGGAGCCCGAACCAGTGCGGGGAGGTGGGGTCGACCTGGGTGGCATGGGCAAGCAATGCCAGGCGAAACGTCGATCCGTGGCCGGAGATGTCGATGACGGTGTCCGGCGTGGTGCCGTCCTCCTCGGTCTTCATCAAGCGGGCCATGCGCTCGTCGCTGAAGGGCGACTCCATCCCCAACTCCAGGAACTTCTCGTGCATGGCCCTCACCCTCCGAGCCGACCAGGTCGTGTAGTAGAGCTTCGAGGGCTGCCACGGCAGACCGGCATCAGGGAAGCGACCGTGATCGCCCGCCGCATCGAAGGCGATCTCGCTGATCTCGTTGTCTCGGAGATGATCGGGATGGGGATAGCCGGACTGGTCCTTGGGATAGGTGACGACGACCTGCGGGCGGGTACGGCGGATGATCCGGACCAGCCGCTCGACGGCCTCGGCGAGCGGGGCCTGGGCGAACGAGCGGGGATCTGCGTTGGCCGGCGTATCGGGCATGCCCGAATCCCGGTAGCCGAGCATGACCACCTCGTCGTAGCCGATGACCTCGGCGGCCCTGGCCAGCTCCTCGGCCCGGACCTCGCTCAGGCGGTCCCGGACGCCGGGGACATCCATGGCCGGGTTGAGGATGTCCCCCTGCTCACCGCCGGTACAGGTGACGAGCACCGTCCGCACTCCCTCGGCGTGGTAGCGGGCGACCGTGCCCGCGCCTTTGGAAGCCTCGTCGTCGGGGTGGGCGTGCACGGTCAGGAGGCACAACGATGACATCTGGTCACGTTACCGAGAGTTGACACCCTGCGCCTGGCCATCGCCCAATGCGGGACGCCCTGGCAGGGCGCTTGTCGGGGGCCTGCCTCGGGCGGCGCACGCTCACCGGACCCGTTCGAAGCGGCTCACCGTCTCCACACGCACGGTGTCGGGAACCATGCCGACAATCTCGACTCCGCCCAGTCGATAGCCCGCTGCGGCCAGGAGGGCGCTGTCCCGGCCGAGCGAGGCCGGGTCGCAGCTGACCAGCACCAGCCGGTCGGCGCGGGTAGCGACCACCGTCCCGACGCCGGGACGGCCGAGACCGGGTCGGGCCGGGTCAGCGATGACGACGTCGGCGGCCTCTGCGGCCCAGGTCCCGACCTCCCCGCCGATCACGAGGGCATCGAGATCGGCCAAATTGTGACGGGCATCCCCGATCGCGGAGGGGTTGGACTCGAGGGCGGTGAGCCGGGCTCGGCTCCGCCCGGCGATCACACCACCGAGCAGACCGACACCGGCGTACGCATCCACCAGATGGTCGCCGGGGCTCAGCGTGTCGTCGATGGCGGCGTCGACGGCGCTGACCAGCAACTCGGCTCCCTGCGGTCCGGCCTGGAAGAAGGACCGGGCGGAGATCCGCCATCGCCTCCCGCCCACCTTCTCGTCGATGGCGGCATCGTCGGTGGGGTACACCACCACAGCGTCGGCCGGGGCGTCGACGACGCCACAGCCACGGCGTTTGCCCCCCCGCCCAGCGCCTCGAGGCCACGGGTCCACCACGACAAGCCGCTGACCGCCGGCCACGCCCACCCGCAGCGTCACCGAACCCCAGCCCGGAGCGGTCACCGCGCCGATCAGGTCGGACACCTTGGGGTGGGCCACCCGGCAATCGCCGACGGGAACCAGGCCTTCGGCGTGGTGACGGTGGTAGGCCAGGCGACCGTCCGGCACCACGGCCATGGCGACGGTGGTGCGGTAGCCGGCCGGGTCGACGCGCCGGGCCGGGAGGAATGGGGGTGGCCCCGGGAGACGACCGATCCGACGGAGGGCGTCGGTGATCACCCGATGAGCCAGATCGACCTGGGCGTCAGCGTCCACGTGCGCCCACCCACAGCCACCGCATCCCGCAGCGACGTGAGGGCAGGCAGGCGTGATCCGGGCCGGCGACGCCGAGACGACGTGCGTGGCCCGTCCCTTGGCGTGGTCCCGACGGGAGTCCACCACGACCACCTCGAGCGTCTCACCGGGTAGGGCGCCCTCGACGAAGAGCACCCGACCGTCGGGCATGCGGCCCAGCACGTCGCCACCGGCGGCCACGCCTTGGCCGACCGTGACCATCACCGGAGCCGTCACGGGCGGGCCACCGGGAGGCATGCTGAGCGTCTGACGGACCCTGAGGTCACCAGGACGTCACCGAGGCTCGATACCCGCCCGCACCACCAGATCCAGACCCTCACCTCGAGCCCGGGTGTCGAGATAGAGAAGGGTGACCACGATCAGCGACCACGACCAGGTCACCGTCTGCACGGCAATCGAGCCGGCGGCCACCAGGATGAACCCCCAGTGCAAGCCGAAGATGGCGGCCACGGCGCTGGGCACGATCGACAGGAGCTGGCTCACGACCTGGCCGACGAGGAAGGCGAGGAACGACAGGGCAAAGACCACCCAGAACCGTCGACCGACCAGCCTGGCGGAACGGCCTATGGCCCGAAACGGGCCGATCCCCTCCACGACCAGCACAGGCAGGGTCAGGCGGAACAACACCCAAACCCCTATGGCCGGGAGGAACAGGAACACCGCGGCAACAACCAGCATGAGGTCGACGGAAACGACGGCCACCAGTTGGGCGGGCACCCGGCGCATCCCGTGGCGCCACGCGGAGCGCCGAGTCTCGACCCGTCCGAACCAGGCGGCGGCCGTGACCCGGCACACGGGCCCGGCCACCAGCGCCGGCCACAGAGAGGCGATGCCGTAGAGGACGAACACCCAACCGCCATGACCACCGCTGGCCCCCAGCGCGCCGACGTTGAACGCGCTGGTGACGCCGTCACCACTGAACGCCTGGCGGCTGGCCCAGGCGGAGAGCACGGCGAGAGGGGTGGCGATCACGGCAACGATCGGACCAAGCGTGCGGTACAGCGAACGCAGGATCCGGAATCCCTCGTCGAGCAGCTCGGTGACCGACAGCGGCCGCGGCGGCCAGGGCGTCGCATCGGCGGACGTGGAGGCGATCCAAGGAGGAAACGGAAGAGCCGAGCTGTGCGGAGCCGCTCGGACCCTGGACCGCACTCAGGCGGCCGCAGTGTCGACGGCCCGGCGCAGGAGGTGCAGACCGCCTTGGCCGGGTAGGCGGTCGACCTGGCGGTCGACCCGCTCGGCGACCTCTCGGCCGTTGGAGCCTCCGAAGAGGAACCGGGTCATGTGCTCGACCTCGGTACGGGGCATCACGCTGGCCCCCACCGGCCTCCACACCCGCTTCAGGGTGAAGCGGACCAGCTTCTGGGCTCGCCGACTGCCGTCGAGGGCGTCGATAGCGTGACTGGCATAGAAGTCGATGTGTCGACCCTCTTGGCGCATGATCCGCTTGAGCAGCTCGCTGAGCACCGGGTGCTTCTCCCGGGCCGCCAACCGCCCGTACGCGGCCTGGGTCGTCCACTCGTTGACAGCGCCCCAGGTCATGTGCACGGCCAGCCACTCACGGCCGGCGACCATGGAGCCGAGCCCATGGAGCATGGGCT
The DNA here is from genome assembly GCA_030945745.1 of Actinomycetota bacterium. Classification (GTDB taxonomy): domain Bacteria; phylum Actinomycetota; class Acidimicrobiia; order Acidimicrobiales; family Palsa-688; genus JALZAH01. The sequence goes on along the minus strand of JALYZO010000012.1, from coordinate 4,734 downwards.
TGATCGACTCGCGGGCGGAGAGGCGGGTCCGGAGCATCTCGACCCGCTTGTCGTGCGCCCCTTCGCCGTGCTCGGCCAGGACCCGGCCGATGGCCTCGCCGTGCCAGTACTCTTCGTAGTTCCAAAAGGTGAGGAACGACGTGACCTCGTGGTTGCGGTGGACCTTGGTGACCAGCAGGTCCCTCAGGTAGCACACGGTGTGGTACTCGACATCGTGCATGTAGCGCAGGCATCGCACCGCTCCGGCTGAAAGGGGCTCGTCTCGGAACGCCTCAAAATCGATGCCGGAAACATCGAGTTGGGCCGTTGCGGCCTTCATGGATTCCAGGTCCATCTTCACCTGCCCATTGTGCCCATTCGCGTGCGCTATGGCGAGCAGCTACGGTCCGAACATGGCAGACGCAGACAAGCTTCTCGACGACTGGGTCCGTGCCGAGCTGGGCCACGACCCGGTATCGGGCAGCGAGCTCGGCCTGGAGGGCTACGACGACAAGCTCGGAGACTTCGCCGCCGCCTCGTTCGAGGGTCGGCCGGCGGAGGACCGCCACTGGGCCGGCCGCTTCGACAGGCTCACGCTCGACGACCTTCCCTTCGCCCAACGCATCGACGTCACCGTGGTCCTCTCCCGCCTGGCCGGGCGCTCGGTCGTCGATGACTGGCAGGCGTGGAGGCGGGACCCCTCGCTCTACCTGGACCCGTGCCTGGAGGGGGTGTTCACCCTCTTTCTGCATCATCTCCGGCCCGAAGCCGAGCTGGTTGCCGCCGCCATCGCCCGCCTCGGTCAGGTGCGTGGCGTGTTGGGCTCCGCTCGGGCCAACCTCGACCCCGACCTGGCCCCCCGCCTGCTGGTGGACCGGGGCCTGCGGGCGGCCGGCGCCGGCGTCCGGTACCTGCGCGAGCTGCTCCCCGCCGAGGTGACCGACGATCGCCTCCGGGCCGACCTGGCGGCGGCCGCCGCCCATGCCGCCACCGCGGTCGAGGACTTCGCCGCGGTCCTCGAGGGACTCGGCGAGCGGGCCCGAGGCGACTGGGCCATCGGCGACACCCGCTACAGCGGCCTGCTGAAGGACCGGGAGCTGCTCGGTTACGGCGCCTCGGAGATGCACGCTCGGGGGCTGGTGGCCTGGGATCAGCTCAACGCTGAGATGACCGATCTGGCGGCCGGCATCGACCCCGCCGCCCGGGGGTGGCAGCAGGTCGTCTCTGCGCTGGCCCAGGATCACCCGGCCAGCCCCGAGGACATGCGCGCGGCCTACCAGCAGGCCTGCGGCGAGGCCCGGCAGTTCCTGGTCGACCACGACCTCGTCACCCTCCCCGACGACGAACGCTGCGATGTCGTGGCCTCCCCGCTGTTCCAGCGACCTGTGCTCGCTGTTGCCTCCTACAACGCCCCGCCACCCTTCTCGGCCAGCACCTTGGGCCACTTCAACGTGCCCTTCCCGCCCGTTGGAGCCTCGGCGGCGGACCTCGACCAGCGCCTCGAGGACAACAGCCACCACGCCATCCCCACCATCTCGGTGCACGAGGCCTATCCCGGCCATCACTGGCAACTGACCTGGTCCAACCGTTGCCAGCGGAAGATCCGCAAGGTCATCACCACCCCCTACTTCGTCGAGGGCTGGGCGCTCTACGCCGAGCGGATGATGCACGAGCAGGGATTCTTTGCCGACCCACGGGCCGTGCTGGGCCATCTCAACGCCCGGGCCTTCCGCGCCGCCCGAATCGTGGTGGACACAGCACTGCACACCGGGGAGATGACCATCGAGGCGGCGGTGGAGCACATGGTGACCAAGGGTGCCCTCACCCCGGCGGTGGCCCGGGCCGAGGTGGACCGCTACTGCGCCTGGCCGACCCAGGCTGCGTCGTATCTGACCGGCTCCTTGGAGATCGAGCGCATGCGCGATCGATGGATGGCGGAGGGCAGAGGCGGCCTGAAGGAGTTCCACGACGCCATCGCCGGATCCCCCGGGCTTCCCCTGGCCCTGGCCGAACTGGCACTCTTCCATGCCTGACTTTCCGTCCGCCACGGACTGATCGGGCTCGGGCCTGCCGCAGCGATGCGCTCCGACACCACCTGGATCATCCGCCTCGACGAGGGTCGCTCCGGACCCTCCGTCGGGGTGAAGGACCTGATCGACGTGGTCGGGGTACCGACGACCGCAGCATGCCAGGCAGTGGCCGATCTGGCCCAGCCGGCGGTCGCCGACGCTGCCTGCCTGCGCGGCCTGCGAGCGGCGATGGGGGCTGGCCGGGCCCGCCTGGTCGGCAAGACCAACCTCCACGAGCTGGCCGACGGGGTCACCGGCGTCAACGCCTGGGCAGGTACGCCGGTCAACCCGCTGGACCCCGATGCCGTCCCCGGCGGCTCGTCGAGCGGGTCGGCGGTGGCCGTGGCCAGCGGCCAGGCGGACATCGCGTACGGCAGCGACACCGCCGGCTCCGTGCGCATCCCGGCGGCCTGTTGCGGCGTGGTCGGGCTGCGCACCACGTGGGACCGGATACCGCTCGACGGCGTGTGGCCGCTGGCGCCCAGCTTCGACACCATCGGGCCGCTGGCCCGGGACGTGGCCGGGATCGTCGCCGGCATGGATCTTCTGGAACCGGGGTTCGCGACGTCCATGGCCGGCGCCGCCAAGGTGAAGATGGAGGTGGTGACCGTCGGCCGACTCCGCCTGGAGCACGTCGGGCTGGTGGCGCACCCCGACGTGGAGGCGGCCATCGACCGGGCCCTGGCCGCCAGCGGCTTCGCCACCCGGGACGTCCGCCCGGCCGGTTGGCAGGGCGCGTCCGGTGCCGGTGTGACTGTGATCGGGTCGGAGGCCCTCGCGGCCCATGGCGCCCTGGTGCGCCACCATCCGGGGAAGATCGGCGACGACGTCGCCACCCATTTCGCTCACGCCGCACGCGCCGGCCACCAGCGGCTTCGTGACGCCCGTTCAACGATCGAGCGATGGGCCCGGGAGATGGACCGCCTGTGGGACGGCGACGGCCCATCGCCGCTCAGCGTGCTGGCCCTTCCCACCATCGGCGTCGCTGCGCCCCGCATCGGTCCCGGCGCCGCCCGGGCCATCGGGGTGGCGTGGACGTTGCCGATCTCCGCAGCGGGTCTGCCCGCCCTGGCCCTGCCCCTGCCCCTGGCCGGGACGCCGCTGCGGGCCTCCTTGCAGCTGGTGGGCCGGCGGGGTTCCGAAGCGCTGCTCTGCGCCCTCGGATCGTGGTTCGAGGCAGCCATCGCCGGCTGGTGACGCCGGTTGCGGGGTGACTCTGGTGGTTGCAGACTCTGCGACCCGAGGCAGCGGCAAGGTGACCGGGTGACCGGCCTGGCGACGCTGTGGGCCCATCAACGCCGGAGTGCATCGCGCCTCTACGTCGGCACCTCTCCGGGCGGTCTGGTCTTTGCAGGGCCGCAGCACGCCGTGCTGGTCCTCGGTCCGCCCCGATCCGGCAAGACCTCGACGCTGGTCGTCCCCAATGTCCTGGCCGCCGCCGGCCCGGTCATCACCACGTCGACCAAGCCGGAGGTGATGGCGGCCACCGCCGCCGCCCGGTCCCTGTCCGGCGGGCGCTGCTGGCTGTTCGATCCCGGTGGGACCACTGCGGCCCCACCCGGGGTGACGGCGATCCGCTGGAGCCCGGTGGCCACCTGCGATCGCTGGGACGAAGCCCTGCTCGCCGCCCGGGCCATGGTCGGCGCCGCCCGGCCCGGCTCACGCGGCGGCGACGCCGGGCACTGGCTGGAGCGAGCCGAGGCCGTCCTTGCCCCGCTGCTCCACGCCGCCGCCCTGGGCGGGCGCACCATGGCGGACGTGTCCGCCTGGGTGCTGCGACACGACCTCGACGGCGCCGCCCAGCTTCTCAGCGCCCGGGGCGCAGCAACGGCGGCCGATGTCCTGGCCGGGCTGGGCGCCACCCACGCCCGGGAGCTGTCGGGCATCTTGTCCACCGCCGCCGGCGTGCTGGCCGCCTACCGCTCGGATGCCGCCCTGAAGGTCGCCGACGGGAGCACCAACTTCGATCCTCGCCGCCTGGTCCGCTCCACCGACACGGTCTATCTGTGCGCCCCCGCCCGGGAACAGGATCTCCTTGCCCCCATCACCGTAGCGTTCATCGAGGCGGCCCGAGCCGGGGCCTACCGCGCCGCCCGCGACCATCCGCTCGAGGCCCCCCTGACCCTGGTCCTCGACGAGGCGGCCAACATCGCTCCCCTCCCGGGCCTGCCGTCCCTGGTCAGCGAGGGCGGAGGGCAGGGAGTGCTGACTGTGGTCTGCCTCCAGGACCTGTCCCAGGCTCGGGAACGTTGGGGCCCGGCAGCGGAGGGCTTCGTGTCCCTCTTCGGTACCAAGGTCGTCCTGCCGGGCATCGGGGACCTGGCCACCCTGGACCTGGTCTCCCGTCTGGCCGGGGACATCGACGTGCCGGCCCGCTCGGTCAGCCGGACCCCATGGTGGGCCCTGCGCTCCGCGCCCACCGAATCGTGGTCGACGCAGCGGCAGCGCCGCCTGCCGGTGGATGCCGTGCACCAGCAACCGCCCCGCAGCGCCCTCGTGCTCGCCGGGGCCTCAGCGCCGGCCCGGGTCGCTCTGCGGGCCTGGTGGGAGCTGGAGCCGTTCTGCCTGGCCCCGCCCACCCCTGTGGCGGCGCCGACGGCGGAGCCCCCAGTCCCCCGAGGGCAACGCCCGGCACCCGACCCGGCGCCCGCCGCGGAGCCGCATGCGCCGGGACCGGAACCGGAGT
>JALYZO010000223.1 GCA_030945745.1 Actinomycetota bacterium | reverse complement strand
CTGGCACCGTGAAGTGGTTCAACGGTGACAAAGGTTTCGGTTTCATCACCCAGGACGCCGGCGGCCCTGATGTGTTCGTACACTTCAGCGCCATCTCCGGTACGGGGTACCGCAACCTCGACGAAGGCCAAAAGGTCGAGTTCGACACCAACCAAGGCCCCAAGGGGCTTCAGGCGGCCAACGTCCGGGTTCTGTAGATCGGGCGGGGCTCAAAGGACGGGCCGGGGATCAAGCGCAACGCAGACCTCGGCCCGTTTTGCCGCGCCCCGACTCACCGGGTGGACGCGCCGGGTTCGCCTGCGGGCCGGCCGGCTGCGTCATTGCCCGACAGGTCCTACAGCTCGGTGTGGTCGATTGGTCGCAGCTCGTCATCCAGGCGGTAGGCGATGGGTACCCCGGTGGGGATCTCCAGGCCGGTGATGGCCGCGTCGGAGATGCCGTCGAGGTGCTTGATCAGGGCCCGGAGGCTGTTGCCGTGGGCGGCGACGAGCACCGTGTGGCCGGCGGCCAGGTCGGGGGCGATGGCGTCGTACCAGTAGGGCAGCATGCGGACGATGACATCGGCCAGGCATTCGGTGGCCGGCACGATGTCTGCGGAACCCTCGGCGTAGCGGGGATCGCCCCACACCCCGTAAGGGTGGTCGGCCTCCATGGGCGGCGGGGCCACGTCGTAGCTGCGCCGCCAGGCCAGGAACTGCTCCTCGCCGTGGCGTTCCTTCGTCTCCGCCTTGTTGAGGCCGGTGAGGGCGCCGTAGTGGCGCTCGTTGAGCCGCCAGTGCCGCCGCACGGGGACCCAGGAGCGACCCATTTCGCCCAGCGCCAGGTCGAGGGTGCGGATGGCCCTGGTCAGCACCGAGGTGTGCGCCCGGTCGACGGCCACGCCGGCGGAGCGCAGCGCCGTGCCGGCCGCCCTGGCCTCCTTCTCGCCGTCGCTGGTCAGGCCGATGTCGTGCCACCCGGTGAAGCGGTTCTCCAGGTTCCACTGGCTCTGGCCGTGACGGAGCAACACGAGGGTCCCCACACTCCCAAGCCTACGCTCGCAGCCTTGCATGCCACCTCTCGGCGTGGCGGAGGCGCTTCTCCAGCTGGTCGACCGTGGCCTCGGTGACCTTGCGGATCCCGGCCAGGCGGTTGAGCTCGGCGTTCACCCGGGGATGGGGCCAGCCGCTGCGCCTGACCAGGTCGCGGGCCAGCTCCGCGTTGGCGTCCCGGAGACGCTGCTTGCGCTCCCGGCGGGGCACCGGCTCGTCGTCGCCCCCGGCCCCCGACGCGCCGCTGAGTGGGGGTAGGGCGGCGAGCTCGAGGAGCAGAGCGGGGTCGTCCGCCTCGTCGTCGAGCCGCTCCTCGTCGTCATGATGGGCCGTTCCGTGGGTATCGGTGTCGGTGGCGGTGGCTGAGATGACGGAGAACAGCGACAGCTGGTCGTCGCTGGCATCGGGGCCCACGCTGTGGCCGTCGAGTGCCCAGGGGTCGGTGGCGTCGCGCTCGGTGGCTCCTCCATCTCCACCGACTGCGTCTCGGCGGTCTGGGCGCAGGCTGTGTCGTCGGACCTCGGCGATCTGGAAGGCCCGCGCCCGGAGCCGGGCGTCGTCGGGGATGAACAGGTACGACCGCTGAGCCGGCACCCCCCTGGTCCAGCGCACGAATCGTCCCACCGCCTGGCGGAAGAACAGCTCCGTGGTCGTCGTTGTGGCATACACGCCGACCCGCAGGCGGGGGATGTCCACCCCTTCGGAGACCATGCGCACCGCCACCAGCCACGGGTCGCTCGATCGGGCGAACCGGTCGATGTGCGCCGAGGCATCACGATCGTCGGTGGTGGCGATGGTCGGTCGCACCCCGTAGCGCCAGGCCAGGGCGTCGGCGATGCCCCGGGCGTGGTCCTGGTCGGTGGCGATGACCAGGCCGCCGGCCTCGGGGTCGGAGCGGCGGATGTCGCTCAGGCGCTGGTGGGCGGCGGTCAGCACGGTTGGCAGCCAGTCACCCTCGAGGGACAGGGCGGTGCGCAGGCGCTGATTGGCCCGGACGTTGTCCAAGGCGTCGTGGAAGTCGGCGTTGTAGATCGACCCGTCCGGGGCGCTCCACTCCATGGCGCCGTTGGTCCGGGGGAAGTAGATGGGCCGGACGACCCGCCCGTCGGCCAGCGCCGCCCCGTAGCCGTACTCGTAGTCGGGACGAGCCTCGTCGAGCACGTAGTTGAGAAACGGGATGGCCGTCGTGTCACTGCGAAACGGCGTCCCCGACAGGGCCAGGCGCCTACGGGCCGGTTCGAAGGCATGGCGCACCGCCGCACCCCACGCCCGGTCGTCGGCGGCGTGGTGCAGCTCGTCGAAGACCACCATGGACGGTCCAGCCAGGCGGCGCAGCACCGCCGCGTTGCCGGCCACCTGCTGGTAGGTGGTGACGATGCCGTGCATGTCGGTGGCCACGGCTCCGTCGGTCGGCGACCACGCCGGGTCCAGGTGCAGGCCGAAGGCGGCGGCGGCCCTCGCCCATTGGCGCTTGAGGTGGGCGGTGGGGGCGACCACGATCAGCCGCCGGGGCCCCTCCGCCGTGGTCATCTGGCGGACGGCGGCGGTCAAGGCGAAGGTGGTCTTGCCCGCCCCCGGCGTGGCCACGGCCAGGAAGTCCGGCCCGGTGGCGGCGTCGAAGCGCTCCAGGGCGGCCTTCTGCCACGGGCGAAGTCGGATGGATCGGGTCATCGTCTGTCGTGGGGGTCGCCGGTCCGCGCTCGTCCTGTGTGGTGCGGCCGGGGCGTCAGTCTGGCACGGCAGAGCCCGGACAGCGTGGTCCTGCGTACCGATGTCAATGCTAGCATTGAAGTCAACGACAGCATCGGTGGGAGACCATGGCGACCTTGACGGTTCGAGGGCTTGACGAGGAGACGAGAGCACGTCTGCGGATGCGGGCGGCGCGCCACGGACGCTCGATGGAAGCAGAGGTGCGGGCCATACTTCACGACGTCCTTCTGCCACCTCCGCAGGCTGGCGGTCTCGGCACCCGGATGCACGCTCGGTTCGCCACCGCCGGCGGTGTGGAGCTCGACCTACCGGCGCGCACGGAGGGGCCGCGAGCGGTGGTTCTCGACCCGTGATCCTCTTGGACACCAACGTTGTTTCTGAGATCACCCGCCGGGAACCCGACCGCGGTGTTCTGGCTTGGCTCGATTCCCTCGAGGCCACCGTGGTCGGGACGACGGCCGTCACAGCAGCCGAGTTGCTCTACGGGCTACACCGCCTGCCGGAGGGGCAACGGAAGGCGGAGCTGGCTGCGGCGATCCACGGACTGCTCAACGAGGACTTCGAGCGTCGCGTCGAGCCATTCGACGCCGCCGCCGCGGTCCACCATGCGACCATCGTCTCGGATCGAGAGAAGGCGGGTTATCCCATCAGCGTGGCGGACGCGCAGATAGCCGCCATCTGTCGGAAGTTGAAGTCAACGCTGGCGACCCGGAACACCAGGGACTTCGAGGGCATAGATATCGAGGTGGTTGACCCTTGGCTGATGCCCTAGCAACGCGGTTCGAACCTGGGTGATTCTCGAGCAGATGAGCGGAGAGGGAGGGACAACGTTCGAACCCGGCTGTCTGGGTCCGGATCGAACGATTGCTTCAGGCCGCTGACACACCACACGCTTCTATCATGGTGACGATGACGTCGTCGGCTTCAGCGAGGACCGTAGAGATTCCAACCCTCGCCGGGGTCCGCGCCCGGAGGGATGAGATCCTGCGCATCGCAGCCCGGCGTGGCGTGTCGAACGTCCGGATCTTCGGCTCGGTTGTCCGGGGGGACGCAACACCCGAGAGCGACATCGATCTCCTGGTCGACTTCACGCCAGCTCACGGGGGTCTGGATCTGTTTGGTTTTGCTCGCGAAGTAACGGAGTTGCTTGGCCATGCCGTCGACGTCGGGACGGAGATCCATCCTGTCATCCGTCAACGAGTCGCAAGGGAAGCTGTACCCCTGTGACGGATCACGATGACCGCCTCTATCTCGCCCACATCGACGAGGTTGTCGCCAAGATCAATGCCAGCGGCCTGGTCGAGCGAGGGCGGGACGCTCTGGCTGACGACCCGGATCTTGCGGACGCAACAATGTATCGCTTGCAGACGCTGGCGGAGTCGACCCAACGCCTCTCGGGGGAGCTCAAGGCCTCGCATCCCGAAATCCCATGGAGGACATCGCCGGGTTTAGAAACCGCCTCGTCCACGGGTACCTCAGTGTCAGCTCTGACGTGGTGTGGGCGGTCGTCGAACACGACTTGCCCCGTCTCATCGGCGTCGTCAGGGCGGACCTGAAGCTGTATCGGAGTAGGGAAGCCCCGGGCATCGACCGAGAAGATGACCTCGGTTTGGGCTTCTGACCATCGATGAGGCCA
>JALYZO010000218.1 GCA_030945745.1 Actinomycetota bacterium | reverse complement strand
TGCCATCGTGCTTCGCACCACCAATCCTAACCGGACCTTGTGGGAGGCGATCCTGCCGCCGGGCTTCGAGGATCTGCCTGTCGAGCTGGACCGGGTGGACCGCCTGTTGGATGACCCGGTGTTCTTTGAGCCGTACCGGCCGCATTTCTCTGCGGTGATGGGCCGGCCGTCGACGCCGATCGAGACCTACCTGCGGCTCATGTTCCTCAAGTCCCGTTACGGGCTCGGCTATGAGAGCTTGTGTCGGGAGGTGGGCGACTCGATCAGCTGGTCGAGGTTCTGTCGGATCCCGCTGGGCGAGCGGGTGCCGCATCCCTCCACGTTGGGGAAGTTGACGGCCCGTTGCGGTGAGGGGGTGATCGACGAGTTGAACCGGGCGCTGTTGGTCAAGGCGAACGGGGAGAAGGTGATCAAGACGAACCAGGTCCGTGCTGATACGACGGTGACGGGGTCTTCATAGTGCATCTCCTGTGACGTGTTGTAGTGCTTTGGTCTTGACGGCGGCGGGGAGCTGGGGGGAGTTGGCGATCCGGCGCCAGCATTCGGCTTGGACCTCGGTTGTGAAGGGGATGTGGGTGCGCCCGCCGGGCCCGTGCCGGGCGGGAAGGTAGCCGTGATGGATCCAGTTGTAGACGGCGTCCTGGCTGACGCCGAGATGCCGGGCGACCTGGGCGGGGGTGCGGTCGTCGGGCGTGGGGTCGGCGCTGTCGGTTCGGTGGATCCACGGTGAGGAGTCGATGCGGGCACGGCAGGCGGCTTCGGCGGTGGCGTCGAAGGTCACGCAGTAGCGATGCGCTGCTCGGCGGGCGTCGAGGAGGCCTTCGTCGATCCAGGCGATGATGGTGGTGCGGGCGACGCCGAGGCGGGCGGCGATGTCGGCGACGGTCGCTTCGTCGGCGGCGAGGAGCCCGGGTGCGGGAATGCCGTAGGAGCGGCGCAGGACACGGACGGCTTCGGCCTCGAAAGTCCGGCCGGTCCCTGTGCGATGTCCGGCGGCGTTGAGCTGGCGGGCCAGGTCGGCGTTGTCGGTGGTGGGGCCGAGATGTCGGACGAAGTTGACGACGTCGGGGGCGGTGCGGCGGGCTTCGCAGATGGAGGTGACTCGTTCGGTGATGATCTCTTCGCTGGCTCCTGAGTGCCAGCGCACACCGATGCGGACCTTGACCGGGTCGATGTCGGCGAGCACGGTGACATCCGCGATCAGGCTGCGCAGGAGGCGTTTGCGGTCCCGGTCGGTGGTGGTGGGCGCGGCCCACAGCGTGTCGAGGTCGGCGACGGCTGCTTGGATCTCGGTTCTGTCTGGGAGGGGGGTCCTGGCCGCGGTGGTGGCGGCGAGGGCTGTCTCGGCGTCGGTCAGTTCGGCCAGCCGTGCCTCGTAGCGGGCCTCGAAGCTGCGGGCCACCAGCCGGTTCTCGGGTTCGACGGCGAGCAGCGCCCGTTCGGCGCGCTTGGCGTGGTAGCGGGCGCCTTCGACGGCGAGCTGCGCGGCGCGGGTGCTGCGAGCTCGGCGGTCGGCGACCTCGTCGGCGGCGGCGAGAGCGAGGGCGAGCTCTTCGCCGCTGAGAGCGTCGAGCAGGCACCGGGCGACGGGCTCGTCGATGGTGGCGGCGCGCACCGACCGGCATCGGGGGGTCTTGGTGTGGTCGGAGCGGGAACGGTTGCATTCGTAGTGGGGTTGGCGATGGACGTAGTGGACGTCCATGGGCCGCCCACAGCCACCGCAGATGATGATGCCCTGGCACAACGCCGATCCCTCCCGGGGTGGGCGCGCACCGGTGTTGGTGCTGTTGGCGGCCAGTCGGGCCTCGTTGGCGAGATACTGCTCCCAGGTGACATAACCGCGATGGTGGCCGACGATGAGCGTTTCCCACTCCGAGCGGGGGACGGCGGTCGTTCGGGTGCTCAGGCTGCCGTCGGGGTTGACCCCACGCTTGGAGCGGTGACGCCCGAAGGCGTAGGCGCCGGCGTAGACCGGGTTGGCCAGCACCTTGAGGACACGATCGTAGGTGAGCGGCGCCCAGGCCAGGCCAACAGCGTTGCCGTGGGGGCGTCGGGGGAACGTGCGGCCACCGAACGCTCCGACCACCCCGTAGGCCGACCCGGTGGCCACGAACGCGGCGAACAGGTCGGCCACCGCGGCTTGCACTTGCTGATCGGGGTCGAACATGACAGCGCCGTCGTGGTCGTGGACATACCCGGCGGGCAACGCCAGGCGCAGCTCGCCGCGGGCCGCGGCCGCCCGCTTGGCTTGGTCCATCCGGCTGGCCAGGATGTGCAGCTCGGCCTCGGAGATGGTGCCCTTGACGCCGAGGACGAGACGATCGTTGATGTCGCAGAGGTCATAGACGCCGTCTGCGTCGATGACCAACGTGTCGGTCAGGCGGGCCAGTTCCAACAGCTTGGACAGGTCCGCTGAGGAACGGGCCAGTCGGGACACCTCCAGGCCGAAGATGGCGCCCACCTCGCCCAGACAGACCCGCCCGACGATCTCTTTGAACCCGCTGCGGCCCTCGATCGACCGTCCCGACACGCCGAGGTCGGCGTCGATGACCTCGATCGCCGAGTCCGCCCATCCCAGCCGGGCCGCTTCGCCCGCCAGGCCGTACTGGCGTGCGGTCGACTCGGTGTTGTTCCGGACCTGTGCCACGGTGCTCTGACGGATGTAGATCAGCGCGACGCGCCCCAGGTGCGACGGGCCGATCTTGGTGTCTCCCCTCACGGGCTGCTCCTTGTTGTTCGCTGACATCTGGACGCGCCGGTTGTTCGTCAACCAACTGACCGGTCGCGGGGGG
>JALYZO010000190.1 GCA_030945745.1 Actinomycetota bacterium | reverse complement strand
CCCCGTCGTCGACGTCAAGCGCGGCCTGTCGTCGACCCTCACCCTGCTCGGCTGCGAGATACGGGCACCTTGACATCGACGCCCTTGTCGGTGCCGAGGCAGGGAGAGCGGTGTGGTTGGGCGTAGTTCAGGCGACTCAGCGCCGCCCGGCGAACCTCTTGGCGTGGGTAAACCGGTCCTGGGGTTCGCGTGCGAACTCTTCGGCAGGCGGCGGCCTTCACCAACCGGTAACGGCACCACTTCCCTCGCGGCCCCTAACGACGGCACTTCCGAGATCCGGAAGTCGTCCCTGACCGCCCGGTCCGGGTCACGGCGGCGGGACCGCACGGGCCGTTGGTAACCGGCGAACCCATGCGGAGGCAGCGCCCGATAACAGCATCTCTCATGTGACGGCACCAGTAGGCCCAGCATGTCGCCAACCGGGCAGCGGGGGCTCGCCGGCCGACTACGCCGGAACTGTTTCCGCGACGGATGGGTCGTGTACAACAGCTGTCTGAAGCCCTCGCCGCGCGAGACCTCGACGCTGCGGAGCGGGCCAAAGTCGTCATCGACATCGGCGAGCAACTCGACCTGCTGTTCGAGGCCGGTACCTGGCCCCAGTCCGCCACCAGCGCCCCGTCGGGGTTGCTCGTCGCCGCGGTTCGTCGGCGTTGGTCTTGGTGGTCGGTCTCGATCAGGTCGGGGTTGCTCGTCGACGTGGTTGGTCGGCGTTGGTGTTGGTGGTCGGGCTCGTTCGGGTCGGGGTTGCTCGTCGACGTGGTTGGTCGGCGTCGGTGTGGCCTCGGCGTCGGTTTGGCCTCGGCGTCGGTTTGGCCTCGACGACTGGCGCGACATAAAAGGCACACTGTTTAGCGACGACGGAACCCCGTAGCGGCCACTTGGTGCGAAGCTCGTGCGGCTGGGAAACCGAACTTTCTCCCACCCTGGCGCCGCCGCCGCCGCCCGCCGGCGCGGGCATCGTCAGGCCAGGACGCGTTTGCGGAACCCGGCGATCCCCTGCCGCAGCAGTAGGGCGGAGATGGCGAGCAGCACCGGATAGATGATGTAGAGATGCATGTGGCTCGAGTGCGTGAGAGCGGCGCGGAACCCCTCGGTCACGTAGAGGAGCGGGTTGACGAGCACCAGTATCTGCAGCCACGGTATGCCGGCTACCTGCACGTGGTGCAGCGACGTCCACGTGTAGTACGTGCCACCGAGAAAGGTCATGGGAAGGACGATGAAGCCGAACATGGCGCCGATGTTGCGGGGCTCCACCCGAGTGCCGAGCACCAGACCCAGGGCCGCGCACATGACGCAGGCGATAGGCAGCAGCGTCACCAGGATCAGCCAGTGGACGGCGAGATGGGCGGCCACGCCTCGGCCGTGGACGACTGCGGCGATCGGGAAGACGATGGCGGCGGCGATGAGGCCCTGCACCGCGCCGGCGGCCACCTTGCCGGCGGCCACCAGCCACACCGGCATGGGCGCAAGTACGCGGTCTTCGATCTCTTTGGTGTAGCCGAACTCGGTCGCCATCGGCAGTGCCACCGCCATGATCCCCTGGAACATGATCGAGATGCCGACCACCCCCGCCACCAGCACGCTGGCGAACGCCGCCTCGCCGCCGGCTGTGCCACCCCCGATGCCCTGGCCGATCTGCGGGAACACGTAGAGGAACACGAAGACGAGAAGGAAGGGTTGGATCACGGTCCGCCCCACAAACTCCCCCACGTTCTTCCTCAAGACGGTGAGGTCGCGTTGCAGCAGGGCCAGGAACGCCTCCCGGCTCGCCCGGGCGACGGACCGGCCCCGAGCGGGGCCACGGTATGTCGGTGTGGTGGTGGTCGTCATCAGTCCCGAAGCTCCTTGCCGGTGAGAGTGATGAACACGGTCTCGAGGGTCGGTTCGGCCACCGAGAGGTCCTGCACGGAGAAGCCGTTGCGTTCGGCCACAGTGACGATTGGCGGCAGCACGCTCGCCGCCCCCTGGACGTGGATGCGAATGCTCCCGTCCACCAACGTGCTCGACGTGACCCCAGCCACTTCGCGCTGCAGGAGCTCGGCGAGCACCTCGAGATCACCCGTGGAATGGACGGTCACGATGCTGTCGGCGCCGACCGAGGCCTTCAGCCCGGCGGGCGTGTCGAGGGCCAGGATCCGACCGTGGTCCATGATCGCCAGCCGGTCGCACAGCTGGTCGGCCTCTTCCATGTAGTGGGTGGTGAGCAGGATGGTCTGGCCCGACTGGTGGAGGACACCGAGGATCTCCCAGAGGGCGATGCGGCTCTGGGGATCGAGGCCCGCCGTGGGCTCGTCGAGGAAGAGGATGTCGGGCTTGTGGAGGATGGACCGAGCCACCATGAGGCGCTGGGCCATGCCTCCGGACAGGGCGTAGACCGATGCCTTGGCCCACTTCTCGAGGTGGAACTGGGCCAGCAGCTGGTCGGCAGCCAGGCGGGCCTCCTTGCCCGGCATACCGAAGAAGCGACCGTGGTAGAAGAGGTTCTCCCACACGGTGAGCGCCCGGTCGAGGGTGTTCTGTTGGGTGACCACGCCGATCACCTGCTTGGCCAGGGCGGGATGGGCGACGACATCGATGCCCCCCACGACAGCCTGACCCGAGGTGGGGACGACCCGGGTGGTGAGCATACCCACGGTCGTTGTCTTGCCGGCGCCGTTGGGCCCGAGCAGTCCGAAGATCTCGCCCCGGAGCACGGAGAGGTTGAGGGCGTCGACGGCCTTGAGGTCGGACTCCGGGTAGACCTTGGTCAGGTCGCCAGTGCGGATGACCTCGTTGCCGCCGTCCACCTCGCCGCCTGGCGCCAGGGAGTTTGGGGTGGGGTCATCGAGCTGCGCTGACATGTGCCTCCTTCGTGGAGCGGTCGCGGATGCGGGTCAACAGTCGGCGCAAGGTGGTGACCTCGGCCGCCGTGAACATGGCCCGGAAGGCATGATCGAGCTCGGCGGCACGGGACTCGACCCGCCGGAGGTGCGCCGTGCCGGAGGCGGTGAGCTCGACACGGGACACCCGCCGGTCGTCGACGTCGCAGGGCCGCAACCGGGCCTTGAGCCGGCCAGTAGTCGGGCTTGAACGCTGTTGTTGGCGTACTGGCCGACGTCATGCAGGGCGCCGGGGAGCAGCTCTCGAGATTCGGGGGGTAGGCAGGCGCGCTATCGGTGACCACCTCGCCGGGCCCGGTCTGGGTGCGAGCGATCGCCTGGGCGAAGAAGCGCCTCGCCGTCGCTTCGCTGCAGGGGTGTCACAGGGACGCCTCCCGACCGATGAGCAGGGGAGGCTGACTTTCGGCACCGGGGTTAAACGGGTTGCGTACCTTGTCCACCGACCAAAGTATAGGGATGTGTGCAGGTTATAGCCTGTATGACTAAAAACACC
>JALYZO010000125.1 GCA_030945745.1 Actinomycetota bacterium | reverse complement strand
TCAGGCCACCAGGGCGGCATTGCAAGTCTCCGACCTCGAAGATGTACTCGACCCCCCACACAGGGACCTCCCAACACGAACACGCAGGTCACAGCCCATTTTTCATAATGACTTTTTCATCGGCAAGTAGTCAGTTCGTTACGCCCTTCCGAGAAATAGTCAATAGTTGTGGATGAGATTTTGGGGCGGCGTCCCTTCCGGACATCAACTTCGGTTGGTTACCTCCTTCGGTCCGGTTTCGTGGGGGCGGGTCTGAGTGAACTGGTCGGGTCCGAGCAGGTCCGTGATCGAGATCGGCTCTTCACATTCTCTGAACCTAAAGAGGCCGTTGTCGGATGCTTCCTTCGGGCCGCTTCGTATGGTTCCGTTGGTGGGGACGCAGGAACGACCGACGATTGAAACGACCTTGCGGCGGGAGGGGAGGTTGCGTGCTGGCCCGCCTGGTTGGGATGGGACAGCCGGGATGACGGACTGAGCGACCGAGGGGGTCGCACGGAGAGGCCGTTCTCGTGGTCACCTCGGGAGAGTCGTTCCGTCTCCGAGAGTCCCGCCAGAAGAGGGGAGGTGCGAAGCCCGCCTAGAGTTCGCCTAGAGTTGAAATCACTGCGAGGAGCAGGGACTTCTCATGGCCAAAAACGAGGACCTGAGATTGGCCACGGACACCGGTCTCGGTCAACGCGAACTCGAACGGGGCCACCACCATCTCGCCGTAATGGTCGGCGATCAACGCCATAGCCGACGACTTGCCGACATCGACCGCGACGACCAGACAACGACTCAGATCCCGGCCCCGGACCCGGGCCATGAACTCAGCCTGCAACCGACCAGCAACATGAGCCATAAGGCAGAACTTCCTCTCCGATGAGCGACAGCTGTCGAACTCACCCTCCGACCCCCCGAACCTCGAGTGGGGGACCCTGAGGAAGATGTATCAGCTAGGACGCGTCGGTGAGTCGTGAAGGCCGGGCAAACGGGTCTCGCAGACCTGGCGACGGGAACCTGGTCTACGACGACCCCGCCTTCGACCAGTTCACCGAAGGTCCAGTAGAGGAACGCCCCGCTTGGTCCCACCTTCCGTTGTTGCACGTGACTCGATGCGTATTCGAGCAGATCCGCCGTGCGGATTGTTTAACTGCTAGGTGCGATCTCTCCAGCCCGTGAGACCGTTGTCGAGGCCGTGGCAGCATCCCTCGTGCCTTGCTCGCATGGTGGCGACGATCAGGTGAGTGGGTAGAGCGGTTCGGGGACGTCCTCACCCTCCGGCCACTCGAGTCCGTTGCAATTGCGCAACAGCGATTGCGATGGCGCAGCGACTCGCGCACGCATCGACGGCTGGGGCAGCGCGTCGACTGCGACGACCGCGACAAACCTCATTCGGCTCTCGTTCCAATCGATCCGGGCCTATCCGCAGATCTGACTGCATGGTTCATCGCATGCGGCGTCTTGGACGGCCCCGAGGCACTCGCCGGTGTCTTGGCTGGTGCCGCAGATGACCCTGAGGTGGCGGCATGGCTTGCGGCAGACGTGACTCGGGTTAACATTCCCACCCGGTCGATCTACATGCCGGCAGCCTTGCTAGCCCTTGATCCAACTGCGCGAAGACTGGTCGATCGGGGGGCGAGTCCGTTCGCGGAATTCTCGCAAACGGAGTGCGGCGTTGGGTTCTGCCTTCCCTCCGTGACAGTTGGGGCCGGCCGATTGCCCAGGGTGGGTCCTAGAGCCGAGGGCCGGCCCACACCCCAATCCTCCGGTCGCTCCCATTAGGGTCGTAGTCGTGGTGAGGCGCTCTATCACTGACGCGAACTTCGGGGCGTGGGTGTTGAAGTGCAACCCTAGGATGTGGGACCTCGAGGGCTGGATCGCAGACGGCAATGAGGTCGTCGGCGACTGGTCGGTGAACGAGAACTACCGGTCGGAGCTGATGCAGCCTGGCCAACCAGCGGTGCTCTGGGTCACCGGGTCGTTAGGTGCTAAGCCGGAGCCGGGCGTTTGGGGTGTCGGCGAGGTCATCGCCCCGCCGCACTCGGTGTCCGGCGGCGACGCGTACTGGCTCGACCTGTCGGCGGCGGAGCGGGTGACGACGGTCGTCCAGCTGCAATTGCCGGTCTCTGGGCTCCTCGTTGCCCGCGAAGAGATGCAGGCCGACCCACGTCTCGCCGACTGTGAGGTCTTCCGGGCCCCGCAGATGGGGAACCCGAGTTGGTTTACCCGGGAAGAGTGGGCCGCAGCACGGAGGTATCTGGGCGATCGGGCGCCGCTCCCACTCGACGCGGTCACCCGGAAGGCACTGCGCGCTGGCACCGACAGCGGGCTGGAGCCCGACCCGAGGGTACGGGCGCTGGTCGAGCGGGCTGCTGTTGATGAAGTGCGGGCGATGCTCGAGGGCGAAGGCTTCTCCATCAAGGATGTGCAGAAGGACAACGTCGGCTGGGACATCGAGGCAACTCGTGGCTCGGAGCGGTTGCTCGTGGAGGTGAAAGGAACGTCTGGTCGGCGCGCCGTCGTTCAACTAACAACAAACGAGCACCGGGCGGCAACTGTCGAGGTGGACTGGCGCCTCGCCATTGTGACCCGGGCGCTCGACGAGCCCACGGTCAGAATTGTGGGCGGGCGTGAGGCGGTCGCTGCGGCGGCGCCCGCGGGTTATCGGGTCGACCTGACGTGACCCGGTGCGTCAAGGCGGAGCGAACGGTCAGACCACGCAGTGTTGCTCAGATCCAGTTCCACCATTCGACCGCGACCGCGTCCTCAGCCGACTCTGCCGGCGGGCGATCCCGCATCGATCCCGCATGTCAAGACGATCCTGGAGATCTCCGGAAGTCTCATCACGCCGCTGATCTGGGCTTTGGGACCGCGGGACACCCCTGACACCCCCTGGGCGGCTTCCCAAGCTGAGAACTCGTGCCGGTACGGGGCGCCCACCGTCGCCGTGGCGATGTGGCCGGCGCTCACCGGAACCCGTTGGTCGCCGCGCCAGCATCGCAGGATGTCAGTGTCGGCCTGCTGAGAGCCGACGGACCGGCGACGGTGCCGCCATGGAAGTGGCCGAAGCGGTAGGGCTCCATCGCGCGTCCATCGCGCGTGCGATGCCGTTCGAGGCAGTTCATGCCACACCGCCCGACGCCGTGACCTGCGGGAATGGACCGGATCGAACGGTCCCGGATCGACTGCGCCGATTTTGCAAGCAGGGGGTCGTGGGTTCGAATCCCATCGTCTCCACCCGTTTGACCAGGACTTTTGTCTCCGCCAACGGGGCCTGATTGTGTGCCGCGGTCCTCGCCCACAACCTCATCCGCTGGACCGCAACCATCGGCTGCCCCCACCCCGTCGACCAACTCGCCGTGGCGGCCACCATCAGAACCCGGCTGATCGTCGTGCCCGGCCGCCTCATCAACCTGGCCGGCACTCCCACCCTGCGAGGCCACCGAGGGTGACCGGGACTCTGGCGTGGCTGACCGGTAGGAGTCCTGGCCGGTGTGCCGGCGAGGTCGTGGTGATCCTGGTGTCAGTGACCAATGAGTCTCCCATTCGTAGTGCTTTACCCCCCTGCGCCACTCTCTCAGCGGAGGAGCCTACAGAAGCCGATTAGCCTGTCCCCGAACGACAATAGGACCAGATTTCCCTCGCCGGTGGAGTGGTGGCGCACCGGGATCGGTTCAACGCCGCTCGCGTCTACGCCGCTGCATGGTGTCCAGCCGGTTTGCGGCTGAGGCGGCGTCCGAGAGCGATCGAGGGCTGTTCGATCAGCCGGTGGATGAGCCAGGCGATGATCGGCACCAAGACGACATTGCCCAGGACCACGAGGCCGAGGTTGGGGCCGACCGCAGTGCGTACCACGGCCATCACCGTGGGGTGGACCAGGTACATGGCGTAGCTGATCGCCCCCAGCCACACGAGTGCTCGCGCGGCCGGGATCCGGCGGGCGAAGTAGAACCCCAGAAACAGGGCAAGCCCAACCAGGAACGAGACACTGTAGGTGAACGGGGGCCAGTCCCCGCGAGGGTCGATCCCAATGAACGCGCCGGCCGGAACGATGACGACGCCCGCCGCCAGCAGGTACCGCCACACCCTGCTGTTGTCTGCATCGCGCAACTGCAAGCTGTGCCCCAAGGCCGCGGTGAACAACAACATCGGCAGGGTCACCGGAAGATGTGCCCGAAGCACCCGTTCCACGACGCTCATCAGCAGGTACAACCCCAACCAGACGAACCCGGCGTACACAGCGAGATCCAACACGCGTCGCAGCTTCGCTGCGGCGGCCTGGGCGTAGAACGCCAGCTCGATGCTCAACGTCCACGCCGGGGGCAAGATACTGATGCCGCCGAGGAGACCTTCTACCATGACAACGTTGAGTATCACCACGGTCGCGGACACCGGTGCGCTGGTATCGGTGCCGGCGATCAGTACGTAGGCGGCGAAGGCCACCCAATAGACCGGGAACAACCGGAAAAACCGACGAATGAGGAAGGTGCGAACCGACTGAGTAGACAGGCTCAGCGGGATGACGTAACCGCTGACGAGGAAGAACGCCACCACTCCGACCCGGCCGAGGTCAATGTGATCATGGGTCCAATGCTCATAGGCCGGAGATTGCAACGCCAGCACATGCTGCACCACCACCAACGGCGCCGCCAACCCACGCACAGCCTCCAGAAAGACAATCCGCCGACCCCGAGGACCGGCCGGAGGCTCTGCCGACCGGACCCCCGCAACAATCGGTCGACTGACACTCACGTGCTCACGTCCTGGCCTCAGTCCTCGTCGGTGCGGTAGCTCCGCCGGCTGAGCGCCCTCTGCGCCTTCTCCAGCACCCGGTAGACCACGGGCTGGGTAGGTCGAGTAGGTGGCCCGGATCGTTCGTAGGCATCATCGCATGCCGGATGAACAGGGGTTCTTCGCTGTCGGCTTCGTCGGTACTCAACAGCTCAGCTCCTCATTGTCCATGCGGGGTCTGGGCCGCCCTGCGTTTAGTGGAGACTCCTCCGCTTGGAAAGAGGATTTCTCAGCCCTTGCTTATCACAGTGGAGCAGCTGTTGGTTTAGGCCGCTCGTTCCAGGCGGCGGCGGGCACGTTACCCGCCAAGAGGAAGCCGTCCAAGACCTCTGCAGGGCCCGGGCCGACATCGTCTAGGACCTCGAGCGGGCCCGCAAGCGCCTCGGGGCGGTCCTGTTGCGTCACAGCGAGGTGTGGCGGGGTGGCTCGACGTGGACACTCAAGCATGAGGCGTGGCTGTCGGGCCGCCGTTTCGACGACACGGCCATGACCGCCACCTTCGCCCACTACCGGGCCACGGTCGACTCCCGGGTCCGTCAGCTCGCGGCGATCGACGCCGACCTGGCCGCCTGCTACGTCCTCGACCCCTTCGCGGAGCCGGTCCGCCGCCTCTGCGCGTATCGCGGGGTCGCCCACCTGGGGGCGTTGACCCTGGCATCGGAGGTCTGCGACTGGCGGCGCTTCGGCCGGGCATCGGCGTTCATGGGCTTCACCGGGCTGATCCCCTCTGAGTACTCGAGCGGATCGAAGACGTCCCGGGGTCGGATCACCAAGGCCGGCAACTCCCCTATGCGCAGACAGCTGATCGAGTCGGCGTGGGCCTACCAGCGTGGCCCGGCCACCGGCGTCGCCCTCCGCAAGCGCCAAGAGGCCGCGCCGGCGGA
>JALYZO010000058.1 GCA_030945745.1 Actinomycetota bacterium | reverse complement strand
GCCAAACCCTGCAGGGCGAAGGCGGTGGCGACGAGGTTGGGTTCACCCTCCCCGTAGCTGCCCCAGCGCGTGACCACCGGGAACTCGTAGCCGAAGCCGCCCGACGGTGTCCGGCGGCCCAGCAACTGGGCGCGCATCCGGCTGACTCGGGCCGAGGGCCGGCGATCCAGGACTGCGTACGCCGAGAGAACCAGGGCCATGGTCTTGGCCATGGCGACATCGGAGCTGCCAAAGAACGCTCGGGCCAGTCGCGGGAACCGTTTCGTGGCCTGGATCACAGCCTGGGCGCTGATCGGTGCACCTCGGAAGGCCTGCGCCCGGCGCCCGGCCAGTCCCGAGTATGGGTCGGGACCGACGAATCGATGGTGCTCGAGCCAACCAGCCAGGCGTTCGGCCGCGATCAGGGGGGATTCCGAAACGGTCGATCTCGTTGTCTTGCCCCGGTGGCCGGCAGTCACGCCGCCGTTCTCCGATGAGGCTGGCAACGTTGTGATTATCGACCTGTGCGCCGTAGCGTGACCGGTACGGTTCGCAGCAGGACACCGATGTCCGTCCTGAAGGAGAGTGATCGGACGTAGTCGATGTCGATGTGCACCGCCTCGTACGCCAGGCCTCCCGCTCGCTCGGAAATCTGCCAGAAGCCGGTCAGGCCCGGTCGGACGCAGTGGCGCTGGTGTTGCCACAGCTCGTAGCGCTCGACGATCACCGGCAATTCAGGACGGGGTCCGACCAGGCTCATGTCACCCTTCAGCACATTCCACAACTGAGGCAGCTCGTCGAGGCTGGTGCTGCGCAACCAACGGCCGAAAGGGGTGTGTCGGGGGTCGTCGTCACGCTTGTGGCAGACGCGTCGATCTGTGCCTGCGAAGGCCGCCGGACCGGTCCGCCGGTCTGGTGCCATCGTGCGGAACTTGATCATGGTGAACGGCCGATGATCACGCCCGATTCGTTGCTGGCGGTACAGGACCCCTGGTCCGAGCCGGATCCGGACCAGTAGAGCGATGACCAATGCCAGCGGCAGAGCAACGAGGAGGAGCATCAGGGTGATGGTCACATCGAGCGTGCGCTTGACGACGCGGGCGTAGATCCCCGCGGCCGTTACGACCGTGGTCAAGGTCCCAGGAGGCGACTCTGAGCCACCTTGTGGTCGACTCTCGACGCCGATATCGGGCCCCGCTGCAGATGCCTCGTCCAACCGCAACGCTTACTCCAATTCCCGCCAGCTCTAGACTCGGCGCCAAACAACTATCCTACAGGCGGGCCCGACTGGCAAGCACGACGGTTATGGACGCAGCCGCCAACCGCCGTCGTTGTCCCGGGTGTCATCACGGGTAGAACACGCTGCGAATGGCGTAGGGCAGCACGACCGGCTTGTCACCGCCTACTCCCCAGAAACTCGAGCCCCCTCCGCTCACCTCCCATGCCCCCGTGGAGGGCCGGTACACGGCAAGGTCGGTCTTGCCGTCGCCGTTGTAGTCACCCGGCTGAGGCACATCGTCAGTGGTTCCCCACAAGGCGTTGGTGCCGCCGAGCACGTACCAGCCCCCGTTGGAAGACCGGTACACGGCCACGTCGGCTTTGCCGTCGCCGTTGTAGTCACCGGGCACGGGTACGTCGCCGGTGGTTCCCCATACGAGGTTGGGAGTGAACGCAGGGTCGACATCGTCAATGTACCAACCTCCGGTGGAGGGCCGGTAGACGGCTATGTCGGTCTTGCCGTCGCCGTCGTAGTCCGCCGGCACCGGAACGTCACCGCTGGTCCCCCAGAAAGCGCTGGGCCCACCGAGCACGTACCAGGCTCCGGTGGAGGGCCGATAGACGGCTATGTCGGTCTTGCCGTCGCCGTTGTAGTCACCGGGCACGGGGATGTCGTCGGTGGTTCCCCAGAAGGCGTTGGTACCACCGCGGACGTACCAGCCTCCGGTGGAGGGCCGGTAGACGGAGAAGTCGGCCTTGCCGTCGCCGGTGTAGTCAGCTGCCACGTGCGGGGTCAAACTGCAGTTCACCTTGCCGAGGTACAGGTCACCGACGGCCGTGGGCCCGATGAGGTACTCGTGGGCGGCGTAGACAGTGAGCCCTCCATCGGGGTCCACCACCTGCTCATTGAAGACGTACCGGAAGTTGTCGGGGGGGAAATTGGGATTGGTCCCGATGTGAATGTGGCCCGTGTAGCTCGTGTTGGGGCCGGGGTTGGTGGGCACGATCACCCTCACGGGCGGGTGCGCGCCCGAGCCGGGGGGACCGACGTAGGTGCCGTTGTTCAACGGGTCGAAGCCGTTGTCGAGCTCGAGTTGCCCGTTGGTGACCGTGGTCGTGCCACTCACCCCAGTGCCCGACGAGGTGCAGGTGCTGGCAATATCGGTCGTGAGCCCCTGGGGGTTCTTGGGGTAGAGCGTGGTGATGTCCATGGGACCGTAACCGAAGGACTCCGAACCGCCGGCATCGACATTCGCGATGTTGGTCGAGCTGGTAACCGACCCGTTTGGTCCGGTAGTCCCCTGGGTGCTCAGGTCCACCCGGCCGGAGGTGAAAATTGTGGCGGGGCCGGCGATCGCGGCTGCCCTGGGAGCAGTGGCGGTGATCGGCGGCGTCGCGCCGCCCGGCGGCAAAGCTACGGTGGGGTTCGGTCCCCGCACGGCGGGGGCCCCACCGAAGAGGGTCATCTTGAGGTAATAGCCGTAGGCGCCGCCGCTCACCCCGACCACGTCGGCCGCCGCCGCAGTGCCCGCTCCAGTGGCGACGACCGCCACCGCGAAGAAAATCGCGATCACGGGCAACCGCCGCAGAACCCCGAGTTGTGACTTCGCCATGTGGGACTCCGTTCATGGGCCGTCCGGCCAGGTAGGTAAAGCGTTGCTGAAACGCCGATGGTGGCCAACCGGAGTGGCCACCATCGGATCAACCTGGCGTCAAGGTCACGCGCTGCGTGTCATCACGGGAAGAACACGCTGCGAATGGCGTAGGGCAGCACGACCGGCTTGTCGCCGGCCAGACCCCAGAAAGTCGACCCCCCGATGAGCACCTCCCACGCTCCGGTCGAAGGCCGGTACACGGCGATGTCCGTCGAGCCGTCGCCGTTGTAGTCACCGGGTTGAGGCACATCGTTGGCAATTCCCCAGAAGGCGTTGGTGCCACCGCGGACGTACCACGCCCCGGTTGTCGGTCGGTAGACGGCGAAGTCGGCCTTGCCGTCACCGTTGTAGTCACCGGGCACGGGTACGTCGCCGGTGGTCCCCCAGAAGGCGGCGGGGGTGAAGGCGGCGTCGACACCTTCGATGTACCAGGCTCCGGTGGAGGGTCGGTACACGGCGAAGTCGGCCTTGCCGTCGCCGTCGTAATCAGCGGGCACCGGGATGTCGCCGCTGGTGCCCCAGAAAGCGGCCCTGCCTGGCCGCGGGGTCCCGGTGGCGTCCGGGGTGCCCGGCAGGACGACCAGATTGTACTGACGGGGGCCGGCCTGGTCGCCTTGGACGTACCACGCCCCGGTTGAAGGCCGGTACACGGCAATGTCGGTCTTTCCGTCGCCGTCGTAGTCCGCGGGTACGGGAATGTCGCCAGCAGTTCCCCAGAAGACGCTGGGCCCACCCAGTACGTACCAGGCCCCGGTGGAGGGTCGGTACACGGCAAAGTCGGTCTTGCCGTCGCCGTTGTAGTCACCGGGCACGGGGATGTCGGTCGATGTGCCCCAGAAGCCGTTAGTGCCGTTCTTGACGTACCAGGCGCCGTTGGAGGGCCGGTAAACGGAGAAGTCGGCCTTCGCATCGCCGGTGAAGTCGGCCGCCACGTGAGGGGTCGTACTGCAGGTGGACTTGCCGATGTACAGGTCGCCGACGGCCGTGGGTCCGAGGATGTACTCGTGGGCGGCGTAGACGGTGATCCCTCCGTCGGCGTTCACGAACTGCTCGTTGAAGACGTACTTGAAGTAGTCCTGGGAGCCGTTCACCTCGATGTGGCCCTGGTAGGTGGTGTTGGGAGCCGGGTTGGTCGGCACGATCACCCGCACGGGCGGGTGCGCGTTGGAGCCAGGGGTGGGGTCTACGTACGTGCCGTTGTTGAGGGGGTCGAAGCCGTTGTCGAGCTCCAGTTGCCCGTTGGTCACCGTGGTCGAGCCGCTGGCCCCGGTCGACGAAGCGGTGCAGGTGCTGGCGATGGTGGTGCTGAGCCCATTCGGGTTCTTGGGGTAGAGAGTGGCGACGTCCAGCGGCCCGTAGCCGAACGACTCCTGACCACCTCGGTCGACGTTCTGGACGTTGGCCGTGCTCGTGACCGACCCCGACGAGCCCTGGGTGCTGACGTCCACTTGGCCCGAGCTGAAGAACTGGGCGGGACCGAACACCGCGCTCGTGGTGGCGGCGGTGCCGCTCTGGGCAGCACCGGTCGGCGGCAGCACGACGGCCGGTTTTGGGCCCCGAGTAGCGGGAGGCCCGCCAAAGAGGCTGACCTTGAGGTAGTAGCCGTAGGCCCCACCGCTCCCCACCGGCGGGGTCACCGCCGCCGCCGCCGGGCTCTGCACGACAGCGGCCAGTGCCGCCGAGAGAACTAGGCCGACGACCAATAGCCGGCGCTGGACACCACAATGCGACTTCGCCATCTTGCAACTCCGTTCGTGGGGGCAGAACTCAGACCGCGGAATCCCGCCAGCCTTCTAGAAGCCTACCGTACATAGAGGCGGTACATCGGTAGTGGGGGGATTCCTCCCGTCTTGGGTCGCTGAGCGCGTTGTCCGGCCTTTGTCGGTCTTGCCGTCGCCGTTGTCGGTCGCCGGGTACAGCGGTGCCAGTGCTCGAGCCACGATGACCCGCGGTGCCCGTGGTGAGGATCCCTGGCACAAACCGGACACCGGCGGAGGGTCAGAAGATGTCGGACTTGCCGTTACCTTCAAAGTCGGCGACCCCGCTCGCCGTACTTCGCGTACGGCGATGTTCGCGGGGCGCTGCGGAAGCTGGTGAAGGCTCAGTCCGACCGCATCGCCGCACTGGAGTGTTGTCGCCCACGTCCGAAAGCGCCCCCGACTCTTGTTGCGGGTGGTCCGCCGCCAGGGTGGGGTCGAGTCCCAACGCGTGGTGTACGAGGCTGTCGGTTCCGACGGTCTCGCATCAACCTGAGTTGATCATATGGAAGATCAACCTGTGTTCAAAACAAAGTAGCAAAAGTCGGCGGTGATGTAAAGGGTCTTGTTGATGCAACTGAATTGCTGTATGGGCGTGCGTCTATAGTCGGCGGCGGTTCATAGAGGAACGACCGCTCGACGTTTTGATGGGGATTGCGCCGAGTGGTCATCCAGCGGCGGCCTCCACGACAGTCGACGGGCTCAGCGCCCGGCTGGAGCCGGCTCTGAGGGACTCGACGCTCATGTAGCGCTTGGCCACGGCCCACTCGTCGGTCTGTTCGGCCAGGATGGCCCCGACGAGGCGGACCACTGCGGC
>JALYZO010000054.1 GCA_030945745.1 Actinomycetota bacterium | reverse complement strand
CTGCTTGAGGGTGAAGGCGGGATCCTCGTGCCTGAGCCGTTCGCTGACCACCTTGACGGGCACGCCAGCCCGCAGGGCGATTGAGGCGTGCGAGTGCCTGAGATCGTGGAGCCGGATCCGAGGCAGCACTGAGGACCGGACGAGGGCCTCGAAGGCTTGGCTGAACGAATCGGGATGGACCGGCGACCCGTCGTCCCGTCTGAACATCAGCTGATACATCTTCCTTAGCCTCGATCCTCGGGACCCGTGGCATAGGTAGTCGGTAGCCTGCCCTGAACCGGCGCAAGGGCGGGAATCCCTTGGGACAGCTGGGTTTCCGCGCAGCTGGAGTTCTCGACCCTCAAGGGGTCTTCTTAATCAGGTGGGGAGGGCGTCCGAGGTCAAAGCCGGCAAACGGCTGCGGCACTCTGGCAGCGAGTCGTCTTGCATGCCTGTAGTTACAAGGATGTTGACCATCCTCGGGAGAGAGCATCCACTCCGTCTGGCTACTCTGACTCTATCATGCGAGCATGCCGTTTCAGGAGACCGACTGAGCTATGCGCCCCGGTGCGGACTACTTCATCTCGCCGGCAGGATCGCTCCAGCGCCGCTACGAGGCCCTCCGGTGCTA
The DNA here is from genome assembly GCA_030945745.1 of Actinomycetota bacterium. Classification (GTDB taxonomy): domain Bacteria; phylum Actinomycetota; class Acidimicrobiia; order Acidimicrobiales; family Palsa-688; genus JALZAH01. The sequence goes on along the minus strand of JALYZO010000054.1, from coordinate 2,379 downwards.
CTTCGTCGAGGGAGCCTCAGCGCCGGAGGTCGGTCGTCGCTTCGGCTACTCGTCGGCCACCGTGCACCAGCTCGCCACCGAGCTGCGCGCCGGGCGGACCGAGTTCTTCCGCTCCTCCAAGCCCGGCCCGAAAGGGCCCCGCAAGGCGGGGAAGGTCCGCGACCAAGTGCTCGCCCTGCGCGCCCAGGACCTCTCGGTCACCGACATCGCCCAGCGGCTCACCGCTCAGGGCAAGCCGGTGTCGCCCCCGACGGTGTGGGCCATCCTGCACGCCGAGGGGATCGAACGCCTCGAGCGCCGCCGCGCCGGCCCGGCACCGCGCCTGGAGCCGGTCAAGGCCAAGGCCGTGTCGGAGTGGCCGACGGGTGCCCGGTTCGACTGCGACCACGCCGGGCTGTACCTGCTCCTGCCCGCCCTCGTCGAGCTCGGCTTGGACACCTTGGTCCGAGCTGCCCGCTACCCGGGCACCAAGGTGCTCTCCTCGTTCCACTCACTGGGCTCGCTGCTTCTGCTCAAGTGCTCCCGGCGCGGCCGGGCGGCCAACGCCTTCCCCCTCGGCGGCGACCCCGGCCTCGGCCTGGCCCTCGGCCTGGCCGCGCTGCCCAAGGCCACCCATCTCACCAGCTACTCCTACCGGGTGCGGCGCGCCTCCAACGTCGCCCTGCTCGAGGCCCTCGCCCGCCGCTGCCGCGACGTCGGGCTCTACAGCGGGGAGGCCGGGTTCAACTTGGACTTCCACACGATCCGTCACCACGGCTCTGAGGTCCCCCTGGAGGAGCACTACGTCGCCTCGCGCTCGCAGCGCACCCGCTCCGTGCTCACCTTCTTCGCCCAAGACCACGCCTCCACCGAGATGGTCTACGCCAACGCAGACCTGACCAAAGCCGACCAGGCCGGAGAGGTGATCGCCTTCGCCGAGTACTGGTCCAAGGTCTCCGGCGCCGATCCCGGCCTGTTGGTCTTCGACTCCAAGCTCACCACCTACCCGTTCCTCGACGAGCTCGCCGCCCGCCAGATCAGCTTCTTGACCCTGCGCACCCGAGGCCCCAAGATCCTCGAAGCCCTCGCCGCCCTACCCCCATCGGCGTGGACGACCTACAACCTCAAACGCGCCGGGCGCTACCGCCACCCCCAGATATATGAGGAGATCGTCCGCCTCAAAGGTGTCACCGTGCCGTTGCGTCAGATCGCCATCCGCAACATCGGCCACGAACATCCCACCCTACTGATCACCAACGACCTGACCACAGCAGCAAAGGATCTCTTCGGCCGCTACGCCGAGCGGATGATCATCGAAAACGAGCTCGACGCCCACATCTCCGGCTTCGGGCTCAACGCCCTGTCATCCGGGCTGCCCCTCAACGTCGACTTGGACACCACCCTCACCGTGCTGGCCGGCAACTGCTACCGCCTCCTCGCCAAGACGCTGCCCCGCTACCAGCACGTCACCCCCGACCGGCTCTGGCGCCACTTCCTCGATGACACCGGCACCATCACCGTCGCCAACGACCACGTCCGCGTCGACCTGGCGTCTCGCACCTACACCCCTGTGCTCATCGACGCCGGCCTTCCCGAGCTCGACCTGCCCGTCCCCTGGTGGGGCGGCCGCCACCTCCGCTTCGGATTCCCGCCCCGCTGAGAACCTCAAGCCGACTACTGAAATAGCAGGTCCCGAGGATCGAGGTTAGTGGCCCTTTTCCGCACGTAAGCGTCCAGCTGTCTCCCCGCCCCGCGCAAGATTGGTCACGCACGCCGGCGAGCGGTAGAACGGTCCCGTGGGAGTCCGAAAGCTGATCGCCTCGTGGCCGGTGCTGCGCCAGGCGAGCGGAGCTGATCACCTGGGGTTGGCCTGGGCCGTCCAGTCCACCCGCTCGGCCAACCTGACGCCCAGGACCGATGAGGCCGACAAGGTGGTGGGCAGCGTGTGCCCCTACTGCGCCGTGGGCTGCGGGCAACGGGTCTTCGTCACCGACGGCAAGATCACCCAGATCGAAGGTGATCCGGCCAGCCCCATCTCCCGGGGCCGGCTGTGCCCCAAGGGTTCGGCCACCAAGCAGCTGGTCACCGATTCGGGCCGGCTGAGCGCGATCCGCTACCGCCGGCCCTACGGCACGGTCTGGGAGGACCTCGACCTCGATGCGGCGATGGACATGATCGCTGATCGCGTCATCGCCACGCGGTCCGAGACCTGGGAGGAGGACCACCCCGACCATGGCCGCCTGCGGCGGACGATGGGCATCGCCAGCTTGGGGGGAGCGACCCTCGACAACGAGGAGAACTACCTCATGAAGAAGCTGTACACGGCGCTGGGGGCGATCCAGATCGAGAACCAGGCCCGGATATGACACTCCGCCAGCGTCCCCAGTTTGGGGACATCCT
>JALYZO010000048.1 GCA_030945745.1 Actinomycetota bacterium | reverse complement strand
CCCTCCCACCAGGGGAATCTACGACATCATCAACCGACAGCAAGCCCAGGCGAAAAACCCAGTCCCTTACAACTACAACGATCGCGGACCATGTCGAATGATGCACTGCCCGCAACATCGCTCACTTCCAGGGCGGTGGCGAAAGTGTGCCGGAGTTGGTGAGGAACGATGTCATCAAGGCCGGCCTCTGCCCCGGCGCGGTGCAGCTCGCCTCGTAGCGTGTCAGCCGAGACCCTCCGGCCCTGGTGGGTGAGGAGGAAGTCGACGAGCTTGCCGGTGCGGGGATGGCGTAACGGCCGGCCGGGGGAGCGGTGGGCGACGATCCGGTCGACGACAGCGACGGTGTCGTCGTCGAGGGGCACCATGCGTTCGGTGGCGAGCTTGCCGAGCGGGACTTTCAGCCACGCTCCTTGGCCGGGGACCTCGTGGATGCAGTCGAGTTCGAGATCGACCAGCTCGCCGATACGCATTCCCGTCGCCCGGGCCAACAACAACGCGTCGGCACGGAGACGGTTCGGTGACGCTTCGAGGGCGTCGAGGAGACGACGGTCGGCGTCGGGCGGAAGGTAGCGGGGAAGCGGGTGAGGGAGCCGGGGGCTGTCCCGGTCGAAGATCAAACGGCGAGATGGTGCTTCTTCCCATCCCCACTCGGCTATCGCGTCGAGCATCCGGCCGAGGGCCTGGATCCGGCTGCGTTGCGTAGCCGCGGTGATCGCCTCGCCGGTGCGAGAGTTGATTGCGGTGGCCACTGTGTTGAGGTAGGGCTCGATGTGGCGGCGCCGGTCGAGGTCCGCGAACGTGGTGAGTTCGGGATGGGTGGTGGCCAGGAACCGCCCGAAATGGGCGAGCTCGCTGGCCGTGGCCGACACGGTGGAGCGGGCCAGGGTGGCCGAGCAGCGCTCCAGGTGGGCGACCATCGTGTGGCGCAGCGTGTTGTTGACGCCGTCAAGGTGGCGTGCCCAGCTCCAACGCCCGAGGGTGGAGCGTTTCGGTGCGGGCTCGGCCTGGGCCCCGAGGTGGTAGATCACCGCCCTCGACGCGTGGAGGGCGTGTCGGTAGTGCTTGTAGTCCCGGCCGTTGCGGGCTTCCCGCTCCCCGATCGCCGCCTCGAAGCAGGCCAGGTCCTGCGCGCTCACGCCGTCGAGGGGACGGCCGGACTGGATCAGGACCCGGGCCGCGACCTCAGACGCCATCCCCAACCGGGACCGCTCCGAATAGCCCAGCTGCTCGGCCGCGGACAGGAACCGGGCGAGGCCCGGCCCGAGCGGGCTGACCGTGGCGTCGCGCAACACGGCGCACAACCGGCGTTCCAGCAGAAAGTCGTAGCCGGGGTGGAGATGGCCGTGGAACATCAAGAAGTTCAAGAACGGGCTGACCGACGAGCTGACCCGGAGGCGGTCGGCCAGCGGCAGGCCAGCCCAATTGTGCGGATCGGGGTGACGGACCAAGAACCCCCGGGCCCCGACCAGGTAGGCCCGGTTCCCGACCCCACGGCCAGCGAGCCACGCCAGGTAGCCGTCGTAAAGGCCGACCGCTCGGTCAGGGACCGCCCACGGTGCCGGCGGCATCAGCGGCCCGCCGCCTGCGAACGCTGCCGGGCCCGGGCGTCGTCATACGCACGTCGCACGTGCGTTGGGGACAGGTGGATGTAGGCGGCGGCCGAGTCGACATGGTCGTGGCCCAACAACGCTTGCATCACCGCCAGATCGACGCCGGCCTCGGCCAGCGCGGTCCCGAAACTGTGGCGTAACGCATGAGGATGACCGGCCGGGACGCCGGCGCGTTCTCGGTGATAACGGAACACCCGCCGCAATCCCGCCGGGGTCAGCGGCTGGCCCCGATGCGCTCCTTTGGCAACCACGAACAGCGTCGCCGACACCGTTTCTGGTCGCTCTGCCAACAGATAGGTCTGAACCAGGCCGGCCACGTCCGTATCCAGCGGGACGCGGCGCTCCTTGTCGCCCTTGCCGATCACCCGCACCCAGCCGCGCCCGATGTCGATGTCGGTGACCTCCAGGCCGAGGACCTCAGCGGAGCGCAGGCCGGAGAACAACATGAGACCGAAGATCGCCCGGTCCCGGTCGGTGAGGAAGCTGTTGACCAGCGCCCGGGCCTCGTCGCGGGTCAGGCCGCGCGGCAGCCGGCGCGGTTCGCGGACCCGAAGCTGGGAACGTGCCTTCGGCCGGGCGAGGTGGCCGAGCATCCCCGAACGTTCACCCTTTGTGGTGCGCTTGGCCGCCGGCCCGCAAGGGACCGGGTTCGCCGCTTCTGGGTCGCGCATGGCCCGGAACGAGAACAGACCGGAGATCGCCGCCAACCTCCGGTTCACTGTCGCCGGCGCGTAACCCGCCGCCCGGCCGCTGCGCAGATCAACGACGTTGCCGCCGCGCTGGCCGGGCAGTACCGCCTCCCTGCACGCGGCAAGATACCGCAACAACACGTCCGTGGTCACCGCCGGCAACGCCAGGTCCTCACCCCCCAGCCATCGGCAGAAGTGCAACAAGTCGAACGCGTAGGACCGCACCGTGCGCGGCGAGTAACGCCGGTCGATCAGATACCCGAGATAGGCGTTGACCAGATCGAACCGAACCGCATCGGGACCGGCCAAGGCCCACCCGGTATCGTTCGCATCGACTCTGGCCGCTCGGTTTGCTCCCCGGAGACGATAAGCCATGAGTAGCACGACCGTCAACACAGATGGTGGACCACACCCATATTCCTCAACCACAGCAGGCGCTTTCCACCAACCACCCCATCCAAATTGGCCGGTTAAGGGGCGCGAATACGGCTGGCTGTGAACCAACCTCACCCCGAGCACCGCTGAGGTGCGCGCCAGCCAGGCGTTCTTGAACGGGGCGCCGTTGTCGGCGTAGAGGACCTCGGGCACCCCCCGGCGCACGATTGCCCGGCGCAGCAACTCCTGGCAGGCCCGGGCGTTCTCGTGTGCGTAGAAGGCACCATCGACCAGCAGCCGGGAGTGGTCGTCCACGATCAAGAAAAGCTTGGCCCGCACCGACTCTTGGATCCGTGGGTGCGGCACGAACGGTCCGACCAGCACGTCGGTGATCCACCGCTCGTTCGCCCGGGCCGCCTCATAGCGGCCGAAGATCTTTGGCTCCGCAGCCAGCGCCTCGCGCTGCAAGCCAGCGCGGCGTAGCTGGGCGCGCACCGTCCGCTCCGACACCCACACCCCGTGACGGTGGAAGATGATCGACGCGATCTGCGCCGCGGAGCGCGTCGGCAACTCCAAACGCAGTGCGGCGGCCTCGGCGGCGAGCTCGGGATGGGCGCGCACCACCCCACTGTCGGAGCGCGCCGAGGGTGCCAAGGCCTTCAGGCCGCCCGCCCGATAGGCCCGGATCCACCGGTCGATCGTGCCCCTCGAGTAACG
>JALYZO010000028.1 GCA_030945745.1 Actinomycetota bacterium | reverse complement strand
GCCTTATCCGGTGACCTCCACGACTCTGCCCCTGGTCGACACCAGCCGCCCAACGGTCACCGGAGGCCGGGCGTTGTCGCCCTCCCGGTCCCTGACCACGCAGGTGTGGGCCCCGGCGGTGCCCGGGCGGTGGCCGCTGGTGGTCTTTGGCCACGGCTACAAGGTCGGGCCCGGGCCGTACGCCGGCTTGCTGCAGGCGTGGGCGGCAGATGGGTACGTGGTCGCCGCCCCCGAGTTCCCCCTGTCCGACGCGGCCGTCGCCGGGGCCAACCTGGACGAGGGGGACATCGACAACGAGCCGGGTGATCTTCGTTTCGTCATGGACTCGCTGGTGGCACCGAACAGCGCGGTCGTCACCCGGGTCGACCGGTCCCGGGTGGCGGTGGCCGGCCACAGCGACGGGGCCGAGGCGGCCGTGGCCGAGGCTGTCGCCCCGGTTCCGCCCGGCGAGCCCGTCGTCCAAGCCGTGATCGCCATGTCGGTGTCCCCCCTGCCGGGGTTGGCCCGCCTGGCCAACCCCCCGCTGCTGGTCACCCAGGGTGACGCCGATACGATCAACCCGCTCGCAAAGGGCCAGCAGACCTACGGCCAGGCGATCTCGCCGCGCTACCTCCTCACCCTGCTCGGAGGCGGACACCTGCCGCCGCTCATGGCGGGCAGTGCCTGGTTGCCGACGGTCGTCGCCGTGACCGAGGACTTCCTCAATCTGTACGTGGCCGGCACGGGTCAACGGAGCGCCCTCCTACGAGCCGGGCAGCACCCCCCGGTCACGTCCCTCCAGGCGGGGTAGCCCCCGACGCTTGCGCGCTGGTGCAAGGTAGGGGACAATCGGGTCGATCAGAGCGTCCCAAGACCAAGAGCCCGGTGCAGCGCGCCAGCCTCTCACCGCCGTCGTGGAGGCCGGTGCCGGAGCCTGTCGCTCCGCCGCCCGCATCCTCGGTGCTGATCAGGCCCGCACGGATGCCGCCACCCGGCTGCTGCCTTCGCCCGAGGGCAACCCGGCGCTGGGCCGGCTCGTCGACCTTGCCGCCCGCCTGCTGTCGGCCACCTCCGCGCAGATCTCCCTGCTGACCACCGAGCAGACCGTGGTCGCCGGCGCCGGGTTGGGCGGCGACGCCCTCGATTCGGGCGGCCCGCTCGGAGAGACCCTGTGCACGATCACCGCCGCTGCCCGCTGGCCGCTGGTGGTCACCGACGCTTTGGTGGATGAGCGATTCGCCCAGCTCCCGCCGGTCACCTCCGGTGCGTTGCGCGCCTATCTGGGTGTTCCATTGCTGACCCCGGCGGGCCAGGCCGTCGGGGCGTTGTGCGTGTTCGCGGCCTCACCTCGGTCCTGGTCGGAGCACGACGTCGGCCTGTTGGCCGAGCTGGCCTCGAGCGTCATGGCCGAGCTCGAGCTTTCCCCCCTGGCGGCGGAGGAGCGCACTGCCGGGGAGCGGGCCGAAGCCGCCGTGGCCCGTCTGGAGCTGTTGGTCCAGGTCAGCACCGAGCTGGCGGCGACGTTGCAGACCGAGGCGGCTGTCGCCCGTCTGGCCAAGCTCGTCGTACCGGCCCTCGGCGATGCCAGCATCGTCACCCTGGTAGAGGACGGCGGCCTGCGCGACATCGGCTGGTGGCACGCCGACGTGGAGCTGCGGCCCGCGCTGGAGCGCTACGCCGCCACCCGTGTCGAGGCCCTCACCGCTGACTCGCTGCTCGGCCGGGCCCTGCGCACGAGCCGCCCGGTGCTGGTGGCGGAGAACGCCTGCGAGCTGATCGCCGAAGTGCTCCTCCCGGGCGAGGCTCGGGACGCGCTGAGGACGCTCCACCCCGAGTCGGCGGCCTTCCTCCCGTTGCGAGCTCGGGGGCGCACCGTCGGCCTGCTCAGCCTGTTTCGCGGCCGGGACCGACCGGGCCTGAGCGATGCCGACGTGGCCATCGCCGCCGAGGTCGCGGCCCGGGCCGGACTGGCCGTCGACAACGCGCTCCTCTACGCCGAGCAACGAAGCCTGGCCGAGGGTCTGCAGCGGAGTCTGCTCACCGATCCCCCCGAGCCCGACCACTGCCACATCGTGGTGCGCTACGTGCCGGCAGCCCAGTCCGCCTCGGTGGGTGGTGACTGGTTCGACTCGTTCCTCCAGGCCGACGGCGCCACCGTGCTCGTCATCGGTGACGTGGTCGGCCACGACACCGAGGCCGCAGCGGCGATGGGCCAGGTGCGCAGCCTGCTGCGCGGGATCGCCTGGTACAGCGGTGCCGGACCGGCCGAGGTGCTCAGCGGGCTGGACGCGGCCATGGAGGGTCTGGCCGTGGGAACCATCGCCACCGCCGTCATCGCCCGTCTGGAGCAGACGGAGGTGGAGCAGGACCTCCAGGTTCGGCGCCTCCGGTGGTCCAACGCCGGCCACCCTCCACCCATGACCATCGCCGCCGACGGCACCGTCACCGTGCTCGACGGACCACCAGCCGATCTGCTCCTCGGCATCGATGCATGCACCGAACGGGCTGAGTCGACCGTGATCCTCGACAATGGTGCCACGGTCCTGCTCTACACCGATGGGCTTGTCGAACGGCGCAGCCAGGGCCTGGATGTCGGGATAGCGATGTTGCGTGACACGTTGGGGGACCTGGCGGCCCTGCCCCTCGACGAGCTCTGCGACGAGCTGCTGGCCCGGATGCTGCCCGAGGGCGCCGAGGACGACGTGGCCCTGGTCGGGCTCCGCCTCCACCCCCAGGACCGGCCCCGGCCTGCGGAGGCCGGCCCCGAACGGTGACCTCCGATCAGCACGGGCCGGTCCCCTGGCTTCGCCGTCCTGCGCGGCGAGGCGATACGCAACCAACTGTTTGCTACCTGGGCAGCTGCGCTGGGATGCGGCGTGCCCGGCGTGACCTACCGAGCGCGAGAGCCACCTCGGTGCTGTCCGCTCCCTCATCGAACATGCGCAGCAACGGCTCACGAAGGGGCAGGGGGACGGGAACCATCCCGCCGATCAGCTGGTGGGCCACCCCATCGAACACGGCGTGGGCGCAGATCAGATCACCGGCGCTGAGCATGGCTGAGCCCCGTCGTTCCCGCACCTCGACAACCTCGCCCGTGCGGAGATCCCGAAGCGAGAAACCGTCGGCAGTCTCGACCTCGACGACCTCGTGCACCGAACGCTGCGTGAGTGCCCACTGGGCGACCAGGTTGCGCTCGTCGTCGGGCAGCAAAGGACCTCGCTGACCGAGGAAGTCGCTGATGGCTCCGTCGTTGAACAGCACCAGGGACGAGGCGACCTCGACATCGACGAGGAAGCCCACGTCGTCGAGGTCCGGCGGGCCGCCGTGCAACGCCAGCGCAGCGACGAGCACGTCAGCGTCGCGCCCGGCGCGGTCGAGCCACCACCGGAGCTTCTCCCACAACCATCGCAGCCGATCCGGGAGCGGACGCTCCTCAGGCTGGCGCCGGACCCGCAGGCAGCATTGCTTGTACTTGCGCCCCGACCCGCACGGGCACGGGTCATTGCGGCCGACCTCGGCCCCAGCCACCGACGCCGAGGAGTAACCGCGCAGCAGCATGGTGCGGTCCTCGTCCGGATCGTCGTCGAGACGCTCCAGGAGCCGACTGGCCTGGCGGGCATCGCCGCGGTCGCTCGCGTACCAAGCTGCGTCTTCAAGGGCTTGCTCATGGTGCGCGTCAGCGGCCAGCCCCTCGTGGAGGCAGGCCTCGGCGCGGCGTAGCGCACCGGCGCGGCCAGCGACCAGGGACTCCACCCATGCCAGTTGGGCGACGCTCCGCCGTCCGGCCAGGCCCCGGACGCGGGCCACGAAATCCATCGTCGATCCTGGCTCCTCGGCGGTGGTCTCCGCGAACGCCTCGGCCACATCGGCGTCATCGAGCAACCCGGCGACCTCGCGGGCCATGTCCCGGCCGAGCTCGCCGGGCATCCCCTCCCGGAACAGCCGGCACAGCTCGCACGCCAGCACCAGGGCGTGGCTCTCGCCGACACCCAGGCCGTGGCGCACGCCACACGACGCCGTGTGGCGGAGCCGGTCGAACATCTCCCAGTCCGCCCCCACGGGAGCGGTGTAGCCGTCGTGGACCTCGAAGCCGGCGCGCTCCAACACCTCGTTGAGCGGAGCCATCACGCCGGCGGTCAGGGCGGGGGCGTCCACCGCCAGCTGGCAGACCAGCTCGATCGGCCTGAGCGGCGCCCGGGCGCCATGACCGAAGCGCGCGAAGCTCGCTTCGAGGTGGTGGGCCAGGGTGTCCGGTACCCCCGCCGTGCCAGGATCGTGGACGATCTCCATCGACGGCGCATCTCCTACCTCGCCCACCCCCGGCGCAACGTCCGCCAGCCTGTAACCCACGAGGTCTCCGGCGGCGGCCCCGCCGAGCCACCCGTCGGGGCCCTCGAGCCAGCCACCGTCGGCCATCTCGGCCTCGCTGCCGTCCCCGGCTACGGTCGCCACCTCGCCGCCCGCCAGGTGGAGGTGGTGGGCCCCGCACAGGAACACCATCGCCGGGGCCACATCCACCCCGAGCCGCAGCGTCTCGGTCGCCGCCTCCTGGTCGCTCAGCCGGTGAGTGAGCAGCGTGCCGGCCAACAGCGCGGGCACGGAGGCCAGGCGATCGTCGCCCAGCAACACCACCATCGGGTCCGTCGTCACCATCTCGATCTCGTCCGGGTCGGCGCCGAGGGAGCGCTGCAGCTCATCGGAGGTGAGTGGACCCTGCGTGCCCAGGAGCCGCATGACCGCAGCGAACAGCAGGTCCATCTCGTCGTCATCCGTGTCGTCGAGGTCCGCCATGTTCCCGTCGGCGGCCGGCGGGCGGTCCGCTTCCCAAGCGCCGGGCAACGCATCCAACGCGGCGACGTAGCGGTCCCGGTCGGAGGGGGCGGCGTCATGGTGGACAGCCCAGGTCTCCTCGGCAAGCACCGAAGCCAGCATGTGCAAGGTCTCGTGGCGGTCATACCCATCTCTGCTCAGCCGCTCCGCGGTACGCCACACCTCCGGTGGATCACCGGTCCACACCTGCCTGGCCACCACCTCGTGCATGTTCAGGTGGAGACGCGGGTTGACGGCCACGCCGCCGATCACCAGGTCATCGCGTCCCTGCTCGATGGCGTCGATCAGCTCGGGGTGCTCAGCGTTGATCAAGACGGCCCGGTCGTCTTCGTTCGCGGGATCGAGCGTGTCGGAAACCCGGCTCCCGAAGGTCCCGCGGGCGACCGGAAAGAGCCACTGATGCCGGTCAGAAGCGGTCACGTGGCGACGCTATCCGGTCCCGGCTGCCGGCTGTCGGTTCACCGCAACCGGTCGGCCTCGTCCTCGGCCCGACGGGCCACCTGGCGCGCCGGGAGGCCCATCCGGCGGGCAACGCGAACCACGTCGTCGTGCTCAGCCTTGCTGCGGTTCGGCCCCTGCTTGACCCGGATGGGATGACCGTCCACCACGACCTCGGAGACGTCGCGGGAGGCAACCCAGCGGTGCAGGTCCTGGGCGCGTACGCCGAGCGTGCCGGTCTCGCTGGCCAGGATCGTCCGCAGCTCGAGGGCCACGGTGTGGTCGCAGACCACACTGATCATGTGTGCGGGTCGGCCCTTCTTGGCGATGATCGGTGTGATCCAGGCGTCGTGGGCGCCGGCGGCCAGCAACCGGCTCACCGTGTGGGCCAGCACCTCACCGGTGACGTCGTCCACGTTGGTCTCCAGGAGCTGGATGGGTTGCCCCTGTGCCGGATCGACGCCGGCTTCGGCAACCGCACCGATGACCACCTGTACGGCGTTGGGCATGCCGTCGAGGTCCCGAGTCCCGGCCCCGAAGCCGCTGGTCTCGACGGTCATGGCCGGCAACGGGCCCCAGCGGTCGACGAGGGTGGCCAGCAGAGCGGCGCCCGTGGGGGTGGTCAACTCGACGGGACGGTCCGTCCCGTACGTCGGCGCGCCGGTGTCGGCCAGGAGCCCGACCACGGCCGGGGACGGGTTGGGAAGGAGACCGTGAGCGGTTCGGACGACGCCTGTTCCCTGGGCCACGGCGCTCGACGCCACCCTGTCGACACCAAGGATCTCGAGCGCCACGCAGGTGCCGACGATGTCGATGATGGCGTCGATCCCCCCCACCTCGTGGAAGTGGACCTGGGCCGGGGGGCGTCGGTGCAGGCGGCCCTCGACCTCGGCCAGGCGGGCGAAGGTGTCGAGGGCGCGACGGCGGGCCCGTTCGGGGAGGCGGGCTTCGGTGATGAGGCCCACGATGTGGGCATGGGTGCGTACCACCGAGGTGTCCTCGGCATGCACGACGAGGCCGGTGCAGGCCAGGCCCCCCTTGAGCACCGGCAGGGCATCGAGGGACCAGCCCCCGATAGGCAGGCCGGCCAGCTCTCGTTCGATGAGCGCCAGGTCGGCGCCGGCGTCGATCAGGGCTCCGAGGGCCATGTCGCCGGCGATACCAGCGAAGCAGTGCCACCAGGCCAGGCGGGTCACGTCTGCTCCCCGGGTCCGCCGGGTCTCGGGCAGGCACCTTCTGAGGTGGCGCCTTCTGAGGTGGCGCCTTCTGGGGTGGGGCCTTCTGGGGTGGGCCCGGGACCCTCGGGGGCCAGGCCGAGGATGCGGGCCACGGCGTGGGCGGCACCGAAACCGTTGTCGATCCCGGTGACCACCAGGCCGGCTGCGCAGCTGGCAAGCATGCCAAGCAGAGCGGTGACCCCGGCCAGGGACGCCCCGTAGCCGACGCTGGTTGGAACGGCCACCACCGGCGCCGGCGTGATCCCCCCGACCACGCTGGCCAGGGCCCCCTCCATCCCGGCCACGACGACAACGGCATCGGCGGCGGCCAGGTCGTCGACATGCACCAGCAGGCGGTGCACGCCGGCCACCCCGACGTCGCGAAGCACCTTCGCCGTCCAGCCGAACGCCGCCAACGTGGCCACACACTCCTCGGCGATTGGCTGATCCGCGGTCCCGGCCGTGACCACCAGCACGGTCTCGGAGCGGGCCGGGGCGGCGCGCCACACCACGGTGGCGGCGATGCCCATCGGGTCACCGGTCACGGTGGCCCCCGGGTGGGCCACGGTGACCGCCTCCACCTGGCCATGGTCGGCCCGGCTGAGCACGACGGGGCCGCCTCGGACCTCCGAGAGGAGCTCGGCGACGATGGCAACGCACTGCTCGGCGGTCTTGCCCGGACCGTACAGCGACTCTGGCAGATGCTGGCGGGCCGCCCGGTGGTGATCGATCCGGGCGAAGCCCAGGTCGGCGAACGGGAGCCGACGCAGTCGGCGGACGCCGTCCTCGGCGCTGAGCGCGCCCGAGGCGATGTCGTCGACCAGCAATCGAAGGGCGGCCGCATCCATGGGGTGTCTATCCTGCCCCGCCATGATCCCCCTCGCCTGCGCGAAGGCAACCGTGACCTTCCTCGGCCCGTCGGGGACCTTTACCGAGGAGGCGCTGCGCAGCGGCGTGGACGTCTCCGGCGCCCGGCTGCAGCCCATGGCCACCTGGACCGACGTGATGACCGCGGTGGGCCACGCTCAGGTCGACTACGCCTTCGTGGCCTTGGAGAACTCGATCGAGGGCACCGTTGGTGTCACCCTCGACCATCTGGTGTTCGAGCAGGACCTGCGCATCATGGGCGAGATGGTCCTGCCGGTGACCCAGAACCTCCTGACCGTGCCGGGCGCCGGTCGGGACGGGGTGCGCCAGGTGCTGTCCTTTCCCCACGCCGTAGCCCAGTGCCGGGGGTGGCTGGCCGCCAACCTTCCCGGCGCCACCGAGGGAGCAGCAACGTCGACCGCCGAGGCGGCCCGGCTGGTCGCCGAGGCCGGCGACCCATCCGTGGCGGCTATCGGCACCCGCCTGGCGGCCTCGCTCTACGGCCTGACGGTAGAAGCCGAGCGGATCGAGGACCACGACGACAACGTCACCCGCTTCGTCCTCATCGCCCCGGTGTCCGCCTCCATCCCGGCACCGACGGGCCACGACAAGACCAGCATCGTCTGCTTCCAGTCGACCAACCGGCCGGGGAGCCTGCAGGACATCCTCGGGCACTTCTCGGCCCGCAACATCGACCTGGTCAAGCTCGACTCCCGGCCCACCAAGAAGGGCCTGGGCGACTACTGCTTTGTCATCGACTTCCGCGGACACGTGGCCGACGAGGTGGTGGCCGACTGCCTCAAGGAGCTCCACGCCGCCACCCGGAAGGTCAAGTTCCTCGGCTCCTACCCAGCGGGCGGGGCCGATGGCGTCGGTATCCGCCGGGCCGCCGGGCAGGCGTGGGAGGCGGCGGACGCCTGGATCGCCGAGATCCGCTCCCATCTGGCGGGCTGAAACCGGTCGGGCCGTCCCGGCCGGAGAGGCTGAGGCCTCCACGGCGCCGAGGTACCGTGCCGCCATGACCGCGCTACCGACGGCCGGGTCGCTCTGGTCACCGGTGGCGGGCGGGGCTTGGACCGGGCCGTCACCCTCGAACTGGCCCGCCGTGGGGACATCGCCGTCAACTACCGACGCGAGGAGCAGGCGGCGAGGGGGATCGACGCCGACATCGAGGCCCTGGGACGCCGGGCCGCTGCCAATCAGGCGTCGGTGGACCGCTGGGAGGACGCTTCGGGGCTGGCAGCAGCCGCGCTGGACGCCTTCGGGCGGGGTGGCCGGGGTGGCCGGGGTGGCCGGGGTGGCCGCAGGGCGGGGCAAGGGGCGCTCATCAAGGCCGGATCGGTTCTGTGTGGTCGAAAAGGACCGATGTGGTCCTTTTCGCTACACAGAAGGGCGCAGGATCGATGGCCGTGGCTCTTTTGGTTTCCCCATCCGCTTCGGCCGGGCCGCAGGTCGGCCGGCTAGACCCGGCCGGTAAGCTCAGCCCGTCGGGAGGGATGGCAGAGCGGCCGAATGCGAGGCTCTTGAAAAGCCTTGAGTTGCAAGACTCCGGGGGTTCGAATCCCTCTCCCTCCGCAGCTCAGACGGTGTTTCCGAGATAACTGGAAGGCCCGGCGAAGGCCCTCAAGCCATAATTTAGCCATAATCTTGTCGGTGGTTGGGCGTAGGCTTGAGGTCATGAAGGGTTCGATCCGCCAGACCGGTCCGGGCAGGTGGCAGGTCAGGGTCTCGCTTGGACGTGACCCGGGACGGGTCGCTACACCTACGCCTACCGGCAGGTGGAGGGCGGCAAGCGAGTAGCACAGCGAGCCGCCGCCGAGCTGGTCAACGAGATCGAGCACGGCGGTCACCGTACCGGCGGTCCTCACAGCGTCGCCGAGCTCCTCGAGCGGTGGATGGCTCACATCGAGGCCCAGGGCCGGGCACCCACCACTGGCCCGCTACCGCTCGGCGATCGGCTACAACATCCTCCCTCGCCTGGGTACCAAGCGCATCGACCGGCTGACCGGCGCCGACCTGGATGCCTTCTACGCCCAGCTGGCCAAGCGAGGGCTCGGACCGCTCACCGTGCGCAAGTGCCACGCCATCCTCTCGGCGTCGCTCAACCAGGCGCTCAAGTGGGGGTGGGTGGACCGCAACCCGGTGGACCGGGCCACGCCGCCTGGGGTGCGCTCCCGGGAGATCGTCCCGCCCACCCCCACCGAGGTCCGGTGCCTCCTCGAGGCCTGCGAGGCGACCAACCCGGACCTGGCCAGCCTCATCTACGTGGCCGTCACCACCGGGTGCCGGAGAGGGGAGCTGTGCGGGCTTCGTTGGAGCGACATCGACTTGGACCTGGGCACGGTCGTCGTGGCCAGATCGATCTCTGACGCCGCCGGGCGGACCGCCGTGAAGGACACAAAGACCCACAACGCCCGACGCCTGGTGCTCGACCCCTCGACGGTCGAGGTGCTGCGCCGGCACCGGGAGCGGGTCACCGCCCGGGCCGCAGTTGCCGGCGTCAACGTGCCCAGCTTGGCGTACGTCTGGTCGCAGGACATCACCGCAACGGACCCCTATCGTCCGGACCGGGTCACCAGCGCCTTTCGCACCCTCACCCGCCGTCTCGGCCTCCCCCACGTCACCTTTCACGCCCTACGCCACTTCTCGGCGACGACCCTCGCCGGCCAAGGCGTCGGAATCCGAACGATCGCCGGTCGCCTCGGGCACGCCAACCCCTCCCTCACGTTGCGGACCTACGCCCACTTCCTCGACGCCGCAGACCGGGACGCGGCCACCGCCATCGGCCGGCTCGTCGCCGGGCTGATGACACCATCAACAGCCCCCGACGGTCTACCGGTCGGCGTCTCCCAACCGCAGCACAGCATTGGCCCCGGCGAGATGGATCTCATTGCCATCGATTATGGCCGTGACATGGTCGTTTGCCGCGCTAGGGGTGTTCGTACAATGACACCCCAAGACCACGAAATTCGACAAACGAATTTGTGACAGTTTGATGTCCGCGGCCTTGATGCGGCCGGAAGGTGCCGCTTCAGGACCGGGCGTCGGAGAGACGCCTGTCGTAGTCGTCCGCAAGTGCCAGGAGCGCCCCTGACCCGTCGCCGGAGAAGCAGGAGCCGTGCATGACGGCGAGCGTCGTAGGACCAAGGTCGGCCAGTCGCCGGATCGTGGGAGCGGTGTTCGGCGTGAGGCAGCTGGCCCCGAAGACATCCTCTGCCTGCGCGGCGGCCTCGGTGATGTCGTCGGTCGTGAGCGCCGGCCCGTTGCCGAGTTGGGTAAAGAGGTCTCCGCACAGCAGCGTCTTGGTGGTCTCCTCGTAGAGGACCCGAGCCTCCCATCCGTGGGGGACGTGCGGCGTGTCGATGTGCCGGACACGATGTCGGCCCAGCTCGATGACCTGGCCGTCGGTGAGCGGCAGGGGCGTCCGATCGGCCAAGTCGTTCAGCGATACCATACAGCCGAGCGCCCCGTGTGCCACCTCGGTCTGGGGTGCTGCGGCGAGCAATTTGTTCATTGCGCCGCACTCGTCCGCCTCGACGTGGCCGAAGGTGATCCAGCGAAGCCGGTCCAGCGGGGTGATCGTGGCGATGGCCTCGGCGAGGAGCGGGAAGGTAGCTCGGTGGCCGGTGTGGAAGAGCAGGGGCTGCTCGTCGTCGATGAGGTACTGGTTGAAGGTAAAGCCAGTCGGGCCGACGTCGGGGACGAAGGTTGAGAACCGGTAGATGCGCTCTGCGATCTCGTTGATCTGCGTGTCCATGCCATGCTCCTTTTCGGGATGGGGTGGTGGGGCTAGACGTCGGTCCAAATCTAAAGGGGAAGGGTGTGGGCCCTCCGTTAAGGAAGCTGGCACCAACCGACAAGTAGCGGGCCTACGAGGTCTCGGCCCATGGAGGAACAACCGGAGCGGAAAGTCACGGTAAGGCGACGGCGCACGCCAGAGGACCGTCGTCCCTGAGCAACGCCTGGGCACCTGCACCGTGCCTCACCAGCGCGTTCGTGCCGGACTGGCCCAGAACCGGCAACCCCCGGTCCACGACCGCACCTCCTCAGCTTCGTTGAACGGCTCACGTTAGTTGGGTGACCAGGTCGTGTTACGAGATGGAGTACCGGGCATGTCTCGCTTCGAGGTTGTCCCGTTGATCGTGGAAGTTTGAGGTGGCGGTCCCCCGCTCGAGACCTGCCTGAGTGGTAGGTCTCGGGTGTCCACCAAGACGACCCGAGAGCAAGGGGACCACCAGCATGAAGAACTATCAGAACGAGACTGTTGACGCGCCGATCCCGGTGCCTGAGAGCGTGACCGTGGCGATGGAGGATATCGGAGCGACGATGAGAGAGGGGCTGCTGGCCATGGCGGTGGGGGCCGGGCTGAGCGTGATGGCGTCGTTGATGGACGAGTCGGTGAGCGAGTTGTGCGGAGCGAAGGGTAAGTGTAAGCACGATGCGCAGCGAAGCGCGGTCCGCCATGGTCGGGAGAACGGCTCGGTCGCTTTGGGCGGCCGGCGAGTGGCGGTGCGCCGCCCGAGAGTCCGGGCAGCGGACGGCAGCGGGGAGGTCGCGGTCCCGGCCTATGACCTGTTCGCGTCGAGCGACCTGCTCGGCGAGATGGCCATGACCCGGATGCTGGCCAAACTGTCGACTCGTCGCTATGGCGTCGGGCTCGAACCCGTTGGTGAGGAGGTGACCTCGAAGGCCCGTTCGACGTCGAAGTCTGCGGTCTCTCGACGGTTCGTGGCCGCCACCGAGACCGCCCTTGCCGCCTTGTTGGGCCGGGACCTGAGCGGGCTGGACCTGGTAGCGGTCATGGTCGACGGCGTCCACTTCGGCGAACATCTCTGCGTGGTGGCACTCGGGATCGGCATCGACGGCACCAAGCACCCCCTGGGCGTGGTCGAGGGCTCCACAGAGAACGCCACGGTCGTGGGCGACCTCTTCGTCGACCTGCGCGGCCGCGGCCTCGACGTGACAAAGCCGACACTGTTCGTGCTCGACGGCGCCAAGGCCCTCGCCGCTGCGGTCAAGGCCGTCTTCGACCAGCCGGTGATCGCCCGGTGCCAGTTGCACAAGATCCGCAACGTCAAGGCGAAACTG
>JALYZO010000231.1 GCA_030945745.1 Actinomycetota bacterium | reverse complement strand
CGAAGACGATGAATCCTCCCGCCAGCCAGTACAGCCCCAGGTCCAGGTTCACCCCGATGATGCAGTGGGAGCCGTCAGGCATCCGGTCGGCGTAGTCGGGGCACTGCGGCGGGTTGAGTAGTGGGGTGAAGGTTGCCGCGATTATCAGCAGGCCGAACGCCAGCACCCCCAGCCAGATCAGCGGCTGTTTCATCGTGCGGCGTTCACCACGGTGGTCGCTGGGTGCGCCCTCGCCGGAGAGGACCTGATACAGGGAACGCATCCGCCAACCTCGTCATTCTTGAGGGGGACCCCAGTGCATCCAGCCAACTACGTGGTCCTTGTCCAGCGCAACACCCGCTTGTACCTAGTCAGCGTGGGTAGGACTCGGCCGTGGGCCTCCTGAATCGCCTTGACGCTCTGGATCGTCGGATCGGGGCCGATCCAAGAAACCCTCAGCCCCTATCGCGAAGGTTCGCGTTCATCGCGGTCGCCATCTTCTGCGCCATCGGATCCATCCCCTTGGCAGCGACGGTCTGGTATGGCCACCATGACGAGAACGTCGCAGCCCGCCTTCGCCGTGACGGTGCCGTCGTGGACGCCGAGGTGGTCGGTGTCCGACTTGGAGGCCGTCTGCGGGCGGTGTCAGGCGAAGGAGCGAAGGTCGTGTTCCGAACCGACGCTGGGAAGCAGGTGACGACGTGGGTCACAGTTGGGAGCGCGCCGGAGAAAGGCCCGACCCGTGTGCGCTACCTACGCAGCGATCCGTCCGTGGCACGGCTGGTGACTGATCCGGTTCCCCGGGAGGGGATCACCGGTCCCCTCGTTGCCCTCGGGTTTCTGATCGCGAGTGCGGCCTGGGCCATCCGAACTGTCCGGAAGGGGCTCAGGTGGCGGCCGCCAAGCCGCACGGCTGTCACCTGAGCTTGGTGCTGCCCCCGAGCTGGCTCTGTTCCGAGACGGCCGGGCATCCGGATGTGCCGCTCGACACGAGCTATCGGACCTCGCTGGCCACGTTCCCGTCTAGATCACCCTCGGGTCGACCCGTCCTGCGAGGCCAATGCCCTCGGGGCATCAAGGATCGCGAGCGCCCGTCGGCCCGTGCGGGGTCGGCGGCGATCCGGCAGGCTTGGGCCATGACTCGTGAGACCTCTGCCCGCATCCTGGTACTGCTGTCCATGGCCTTCGGCCTCACGATCGCCGTCCTGGCCATGACGGGCTCGGGCGGAATCGGTCTGTTCGCCGTCGTTGGCGGTGGGGTCCTCGGCCTGCTCTGGACCGCCCGGTCCTTCCTCACGAAGCCCCCGAGCTAACCATGAGGACTGTCCGAGTCCCCTGAGAGGCGACGGCGGGCGCACGCAGCACGGCGGGAGCTGGGCGCCCGGCCGCCGTCGTGAGAGACGATATACCCGAGAGGGGATCAGGCTCTGTCGGAAGAAGAATGGATCTTCGGTCTCGATACGAATTGTCGACTCCCTCTGGGCAGCGCTCAGCCTCGGTCCAGGCGACCAGCGATGCCGTGGGCATCCGGGGTCGACACGACCAGGCGCTGGTAAGAGCCGCCGTCGAGGTCGATGACGACCCCGACACGGCCGCGGTACACCGCAGCGAATGTCTTGGTCCCGCGGCCCCGATCGGTGCCCAGCGCTATGACCCTCCACATACCCGTGCCCAGCCAGCGCAGCATGCCCGACAGCTCGTCGAAGGGTTCCGAGGTGGTCCGAGCATGGCGGACCGCCAGCAGGGGCAGACGCACGTCACCGTGGAGTGCCCCGAACTTCTCCAGTGCACTGAGACGGACGACGAGGTCGGCACCGTCAACGTCGAGTTGGGCCACGAGCGTCTCAGTCCTCCCACAAGACTTCGGCCCGGCCAGCCGCCTGGCGGATGGCCCCGCCGTCGATGTCGACCCGTGTCTCGGCGACGTCCTCTGCCGGCCACTCCACGACCAAGCCGAGCGGGCCCTCGGGAGGGAGCCCCCAGATCCAGTAGGTGTGGTCCCAGCGGGCGCCGCTGCCGCCTCCTCCGCGTGGAACCAGGATCGGGGCCTGGCGGTCGTCGAACGTGGTGGCAGTGCCTGACTCGCTCGCACCAGGCGCACTGGCCGAAACCGAGATGCCGGCGCCACCGGGGCCGAAGTGGGGCAAGGCATCGAGATTGGTGGCCTTGCGCCCGTCGGCGAAGGCAACGCCCAAGCGCATTCGGGTGTCGGCGGCCCGGCCAGCCCGCCAGGCGTTGTCGCCCATGAGTGGGCCCCCGCGCATCATCACCGGGTTGTCCGGCGCAGGTGGCCAGCGCATCCGGATGGCCACGCTGAACTCGAACCCGGTCGGGTAGCAGATGATGTGATCGACGACCACAAGGAGTGCCTGCGAGCGCACCAGGACAGCCCGCACGGGCGCCGCCTCCCCGAAGATGCCATCGGGCGGCCCCGCCCACATCGGCTGGCGGGGGACTTCTGGACGCTCCGGTGGTTCGGGAAGCGGCTCGAAGAAGGGCATCGACGAATGCTCGCACGTAGTGGCCCTCCGGGTGGATCCGTCGACAGCGAAGGCCGCGACGTACCTCCTACTACTCGGCGCGTCCCGTCGACCGACCCCGTCCGGCGATCACGAGATCACGCAGACGCGGAACGTCGTGCTCACACAATCCTGATCGTGGGCTCATCCGACACTTATCGTCACCCGTCAGAGTGAGCGCCATGACCGATCAGCTACCCACAAACGAACCGCAATCACCGACAACCTCACGCAGCATCCGTCGATGGTGGGGCCGAGGCGCCGCCGTGGGGGCGGCTGTCCTCGTGTTCGCCGGCGCCGGCGCCGGCGTCGGGATGGCCGTCACTGCCGACAATCCATCGACGCCTGCCGCTGGGCCCACCACAACTGTCGCCCCGGGTGGGGGCAAACACGCAGGCAAGCACACGGGCGCCAAGGACAAGGTCGACCCAGCCCGCCAGGCGTGGGCCCACCAGTACGGCCTCGACCGTGCCACCATGCCCATGCTTGCCGACGTCGCTTCGGCTTCGCCCGACCAGCAGGCCGCGGCGGCGGACCTCTTGGCCCGCACCCAGGCGGCCACCGCTCAGTACTCCGACCTGGACAAGGCCAAGGCGGCTGGCTTCGACCTGCAGGCCAGCCTCACGAAGGACGAGAAGAAGCGCCCCAACCTGGCCGCAGACCTGCAGCGAATCGATAGTGGCCAACCAGCCAAGAACGGCAAGATGCCGATGCTGCACGTGGGCAACAAGGCGAACCGCGCCGATGGCAAGGTCCTCGACCCGACGGCACCGGAGACCCTGATGTACGGCTACCAGGGCCACGGCAACTGGACCCTCGTGGGCGTCATGTACACCGCCAACGAGTCCTACCCGCAGGCGCCGCCGGACCCCGGTGGCCCGATCACCCGCTGGCACTACCACGACAAGGCCGGCGGCCAGAAGCTGATGATGCACATCTTCTTCGTCCCCGGCAACGATCTGGCCCACGCCTACGCCACGGAGATGGGCGGCTGAACGAGGTCCATCGGGCCCCGTCCTGAGGGGCGTCGATTTCCAGGAACGTAAACCTGGCGGTGGTCCGTGCCCACCGCCAGGTGCGTTTGA
>JALYZO010000213.1 GCA_030945745.1 Actinomycetota bacterium | reverse complement strand
GCGCTGGCCGCCGCCGCGCTGGCCGCCCGGCGCCCGGATCTGGTCGACGCTCTGCCTTGACGCCGGATCGCTCCCCCATCGCTCTGGCCACCTACTCCACCAAGCCGCGTGGTGGCGTGGTCCACACCCTGTTCGTGGCCGAGGCCCTGGCGGCCCTGGGGGCCGACGTCGAGGTGATCGCCCTGGGACGGCCAGGAGGCGGGTTCTACCGGGACGTGACGGTACCCGTCCGGCTCTTCGAGGCACCCGCCCCGACCGGGACCCTCGAGGAGCGGGTCAACGCATCGGTGGACGCCCTGGCCGTTGGTCTGGCCGGGATGGGCGACGCCATCGCGCCGGTCGTCCACACCCAGGACTGCATCTCCGCCCGGGCGGCCTGCCGGGTCCGCGACGCCGGTGCGCCGATCACCGTGGTCCGCACCGTGCACCACGTCGACGACTTCTCCACCCCGGCCCTGGTCACCTGCCAACGCCAGGCCATCGCCGAGCCCGACCGGATCCTGGTGGTGTCGGCCACGTGGCAGCGGATCCTGGCCGACGACTACGGCGTGGATGCCCACATCGTGCCCAACGGGGTCGACGTGAACCTGTTCTCCGCCGTGCCCGCCCCGGCCACCATCGCCGGGCTGCGAGCCAAGGTGGGCGCCACCGACCGGTTCCTGTTCCTGGCCGTCGGCGGGGTCGAGCCCCGCAAGGGCAGCGACCATCTGGTCCGCGCTCTGGGCCTGGTCAAGGCGGCCGGCGGCCGTCCGGTGCTGGCCGTGGTCGGCGGCCACTCGTTCCAGGACCACGCCGCCTACCGCCGCCGCGTGCTGGACAGCCTGCCGGCACTCGGCCTCGGCCTCGGCGACGACGTCGTGGTGGTCGGCACCGTGGACAACGACGAGCTGCGGGCGTGGTATCACGCCGCCGACGCCTTCACGTTCCCCTCCGTCAACGAGGGATGGGGTCTGGCCGTGCTCGAGGCCATGGCTGCGGGGCTGGCGGTGGTGACCAGCGACCTCCCCGTGTTCCGGGAGTACCTGTCCGCCGACTCCGATGCTCTGCTGGTCCGCCCCGGCGACGACGATGCCCTCGCTGCGGCCCTGAGCGCGCTCATGACCGACGCCGGGCTCCGGGCCCGGCTGGCCGTCGCGGGCAGATCGGTCGCGGCCCGCTACGGCTGGGAGGCCAGCGCCCGGTGCCACCTGGACATCTACCGGTCGCTCAGCGGCGGGTTCACAGAGGGCGGAGGGCGAGCCACACGGCCTTGGCC
Source organism: Actinomycetota bacterium (assembly GCA_030945745.1). Classification (GTDB taxonomy): domain Bacteria; phylum Actinomycetota; class Acidimicrobiia; order Acidimicrobiales; family Palsa-688; genus JALZAH01. The sequence continues at coordinate 3,833 of JALYZO010000213.1, read as the reverse complement.
GGCGACACGGTGGGGTTGCGCCACCGATGCGGGCGGTCCGTCCGCCAGTGCAGCGAGTCGCCCTCGGTGAGCCGGAACGTCTCGCCGTCCACATCGATCTCGAAGGTCCCATCGACAACCAGCACCAACTCCTCCCCCGGGTGCTCCATGGCCCGGCGACCGCTGCTGGCAGCCCCTTCGATGGTCGCCACCGCCCCGGCGACGAAGAACCGGCCGTACGGCCCCGAGATCCCGGCCAGGTCGATGCCCTGATGCGACGTGTACACGGAGCGGCGCTCGTCGGCCCTGGTGAACGAGATGGGCCGGTTGTCGGGCTCCTCCTCCTCCACGAAGTAGGACACCGGGCGGTTCAGGGCGCCGGCCAGCTTGAGCAGTGTGGTGATGGTGGGCACCATCCCGTTGCGCTCGATCTTGTGGATGGCGGCGGCGGACACGTCGGAGCGATCAGCGAGCTGCTGGAGCGACAGGCTCCGCTGCGCCCGCAGCTCCCGGAGCTTGGGCCCGATCGAGTTGACGATCTCCTTGAGTCCGGCGGCCCCCGCCTCTTCGATCGGGTCTCTGCTGTTCGATTCGTTGAGGTTCGATTCGAGCGCACTCGTCGAGGTTTTCTGCGACGCCATCTTCACCGGCCCTTAACGAAAGCGCCCATGGCTTCCCAGGAAAGTAGGAATCCCGTAGCGTATGGTGAACGCACGACCGGGAACAGTACCCGAGGAAAGGGGACGGTGGATGCCTTCCAGGACGGTGGTCGTCGGGGCTGGGGGCGCCGGGATGGGCGCCGCCGGTCAGGCAAAAGCGATCGATCCCGACGGCGAGATCATGGTCTTCACCGAGTTCGAGGACGCCGCCTACAGCCCGTGCGGGATCCCCTATGTGCACGGCAAGGAGATCCCCGATTTCGAGCGGTTGTTCCTGGCCACCAAAGAGCACTACCAGGAGCAGGGCATCGACGTCCACTACCAGACCCGGGTCGAGTCCCTCGACGTGGCCGCCAAGACGATCGACGTCGCAGGCCAGGGTCGCGTGACCTACGACAACTTGGTGCTTGCCACCGGGTGGAACTACGCGGATCCCGGCGTGCCCGGCGGCGACCTCGACGGCCTGTACTACGTCAAGAACATCCGCCAGGCCATGGAGTGGGACAAGGTGCTCGACACCGTCAAGGTGGCGGTGGTGGTGGAAGCCGGACCTCTGGGTCTCGAGATGACCACCGCCCTGGCGCATCGGGGCATCGAGACGCACCTGATCGACTCGCACCCGTGGTCGCTGTCCGAAGCCGCCGACCCCGACATCGTGGAACCGGTCGAGCAGTCCTGGGCGGAGATGGGCGTCAAGATGCACTTCAACTGCGAGCTGGGCGAGTTCTCCGGCGGCAACGGCAAGCTCCGGGCGGTGCAGACCTCCGATGGCGAGATCCCCTGTGATCTGGCGGTGATCAGCACCCACAAGGTCCCGAACAACCAGCTGGCCCAGGCGGCCGGGATCACACTGGGGTCCACCGGGGGGATCGTCATCGACGAGCGCATGGCCACCTCGGCTCCGCACGTGTGGGCGGCGGGGGACTGCTGTGAGGTCGTTCATGGGGTCAATGGCGTCCCGCTTCAAGGGTTGTCCGGGAGCCACGCCTACGCCCAGGGCAAGGTGGCGGGCACCAATGCCGCCGGCGGGGACCGCAGGTACCAGCCGGTGTACGTCCCGTGGGGCATGGTGGCCGGCAAATGGATGATCGGTGGGGTGGCCTACGGCGAGACGTTGGCTACCGCGCTGGGCCTGCCGTTCATCAGCGGCGTGGGCAACGGGATCTCCCGGGCCCGCTACTACCCCGGCGTGAAGACGCTGCGGGTCAAGCTGCTGGCCGAGCCTGACACGCTGAGGTTGATCGGCGCCCAGATGGTGGGCCAGGAGGGCATCAAGGAACGGGCCGACTTCTTGGCCATGGCCGTCAAGACCGGGATCACCCTCGAGGATCTGGCCACCATGGAGAACGTGTACTCGCCGCCCATCGGTGCCCTGGGCGAGCCCATCGCCACGGCGGCCCTGGCCGCCCTGGCGTCGCGGAGGTGACCGCCATGCTCCTCAAGGCTGTCACCATCAGGGCCGCCACCTGGCTGCGCGCCAACGCCGAGCGGTACCTGATGGTCGCCGCCGAGGCGGACATCGCCAAGCGCTACGGCCACCGCGGGCCGTCGCGACCCAAGGACCTGATCGGCCTGTTCTTCGTGACCGTCTTCGTCCCGGTGTACCGGGCCATCCCCTGGAAGATCCGCACGGTGCTGATCACGGCCATGCCCGGTTCGCATCGCAAGACCTGGACGCCCCGGGATCGCCACACCGGCACGCCCGCCGTCTGACCCGCCCGTCCGACGCGAGAGGTGCGGAGCCCGAGGACCCCGCACCCTCTGCCGCTTCACCTGCTGGTTGGTGGGCTCAGACCGTCCAGGTCTGCATGACCAGCGCACCCTCCTTGCGGGCGGTGAGCGTGGCATCGAGCACATCGAGCGGGTTGATGGGCTTGACGCCTTCCATCATGTCGATCTCCCGCATGCCGTAGAGGGCGGCGGCGGAGAAACGGCAGGCATAGACCTTGCCGCCTTCGTCCATGAACGTCTGGAGCTGCTTGTTGTAGCCCAGCGCGCCGGGGAAGGCCTCGTCGCCGACCTTGGGGAACCCGCGCGCTGCGGATGCCATCAGCGAACCCGGGCCGAACAGGACGATGCTGGTGTCGAAGCCCTTCCGGTTGATCCGCGTGGCGGTCAGCATGTTGACCAGGCCCACCGAACCCTCGAAGGGCACGGTGTGCATGAAGATGTATGCCTTCTCGCCGGGCTCGGCCTGGATGTCCTCGAAGACCTTGTCCTCGTAGTCGACAATGGCGTCACCCTTCTTGACCCTCTCACCCACGATTTGTACCACGTTGCGACTCCCTCTCCTGTTGATCCATCACGGTGTGCAGACCCAGTGGTTTCGAGGGGTTGGACACCCCCGACGACCACGGGCAATGGAGAGCCTTATCCTAACACCTATGCCTGCCGCCAGCTCCGTCAACGGCGCGTGAATTCCTGTGCCTATCGAAGCGTTGTCCACGGAACACCCGCCACCAGCCTTCGTCGGTCCGGCAAGCTCCCCTGTCTCCGGCCGATGGCACCTCCTTGGCCGGTTCTGGGCTGATGCGGGCGTTCTTGGCCGCAGGCGCGAACCGGTCACCGCGGCCCTCGAATCCCGTCGTCAGCGCGTCAGAAAGGGGTCCCTTTCCCGCGTTCGGGGCAGCTCCTAGCCCTATCGAAAAGGGCCGCTCTCTGTCTGGGGAAAACCGTATCGCATGCTTTTCACATACGATTGCAGCTTGTGCTTCCGAAGGGCGATCTTCCTGATTGGAGGGATGCTCCGGCCTACACCATTTCGTGCTTGGCGCGCCAGGTTGGGAGGTCCGGATCCTCGGGGCAGGAATGCCGCGCTCCTGGACGATCCGACAGGATTCGGACGGGCGGCAGGAGCAAGGTTTCCCCGGCGGCCCAAAGGGGTAGCTTTCCGGTGCCGGCGCAGACCTGCGGATGGCGAAGGGGAGGAACATCGATGGGTACAGGGGCAAGCATCATCGTCGCCGCCGTGGGGGCGATCCTGCGGTTCGCGGTGACCACCACGAGCAGTCACGGGTTCAACATCCACACGATCGGTGTCATCCTGCTCATCGTCGGCATCGTCGGCTTCATCATCTCGCTGTTCTTCTGGAGCTCCTGGGGTGGCTTCGGCGGCGGTGGCGGCGGCTACCAGCGTCGTCGGGTGACCCGCACCCCCGGGCGCACCTACCGGGACCGGCAGGGTCGCGTCGTCGA
>JALYZO010000167.1 GCA_030945745.1 Actinomycetota bacterium | reverse complement strand
GGAGCGACCCTCGACAACGAGGAGAACTACCTCATGAAGAAGCTGTACACGGCGCTGGGGGCGATCCAGATCGAGAACCAGGCCCGGATATGACACTCCGCCAGCGTCCCCAGTTTGGGGACATCCTTCGGTAGAGGTGCGGCAACCACCTTCCAGCAGGACCTGGTCAACGCCGACTGCATCGTGATCCAGGGCTCCAACATGGCCGAGTGCCACCCCGTCGGGTTCCAGTGGGTGATGGAGGCCCGCAAGCGCGGGGCGCGGATCATCCACATCGATCCGAGGTTCACCCGGACGAGCGCCGTCGCCGACCAGCACGTTCCCATCCGGGCCGGCTCCGACATCGCCTTCCTGGGCGGCCTGATCAACCACGTGCTCAGCACCGGTTCGGACTTCCGGGAGTACGTGGAGGCCTACACGAACGCATCGACGATCATCAGCAGTGACTTCGTCGACACCGAGGAGCTCGACGGTCTGTTCTCCGGATTCGACCCCCAGACCAACACCTACGACCCGGCCTCATGGCAGTACGAGGGGGCAGGGGCGCCTGCCGCCGCCGGGTATCGGGAGCACGCCGCGGCCAGGGGTGAGCAGCACGGTTCTGGAGGCGCGAACATCGGCGTCGGGAACGTCCGGCGCGACCCCTCCTTGAGCCACCCTCGCTGCGTGTACCAGATCCTCAAGCGCCACTTCGCCCGCTACACCCCCGAGATGGTGGAACAGACCTGCGGCGTCTCCCAAGCGGACTTCGCCGAGGTCGCTGAGGCCCTGTGTGCCAACTCGGGACGGGAACGCACCTCGGCTTTGGTCTACTCGGTGGGCTGGACGCATCACACCGTGGGGGTGCAGTACATCCGCTCGGCGTCGATCCTGCAGTTGCTGCTCGGCAACATGGGCCGGCCCGGCGGCGGGATCCTGGCCCTGCGCGGCCACGCCAGCATCCAGGGATCGACCGACATCCCCACCCTCTACGACCTCCTCCCCGGGTACCTGCCCATGCCCCACGCCGGCCTGGACACGTCGCTGGAGACCTACGTGGGCAACAACGGGGCTGATGCCGGCTTCTGGGGTCACATGGACGCCTACGTCGTCTCGCTGCTCAAGGCCTGGTGGGGTGATGCGGCGAGCGCCGACAACGACTTCGCCTTCGAGTGGCTGCCCCGCATCACCGGCGACCACTCCACCTATCAGAGCGTGCTGGGAATGGTCGACGGCTCCGTGAAGGGCTACTTCGTGGTTGGCGAGAACCCGGCGACGGGAACGGCGAACGGCAGGCTGCAGCGGGCCGGACTGGCCAACCTGGACTGGCTGGTGGTCCGCGACTTCAACGAGATCGAGACAGCGTCGTTCTGGCACGACGGCCCGGAGACCGAGACCGGCGAGATGGTGACGAGCGAGATCGGCACCGAGGTGTTCTTGATGCCGGCCGCCGCCCACACCGAGAAGGACGGCAGCTTCACCAACACCCAGCGCCTGCTGCAATGGCACCACAAGGCCGTCGAACCCGAGGGCGACACCCGCTCGGACCTGTGGTTCTACTACCACCTGGGCCGCATCATCCGCGAGAAGCTGGCCGCCTCTGCCGACCCCCGGGACAAGCCGATCCTCAACCTGACCTGGGACTACCCGACGGAGGGGCCAACCGCCGACCCCTCGGCCGAAGCGGTCCTGGCCGAGATCAACGGCTGGGACGCCGACGGGCCGATCTCGAGTTCCACGTCGCTGCAGGCGGACGGGTCCACGGTGAGCGGATGCTGGATCTACGCCGGCGTGCGCACCGACGGGATCAATCAGGCCGCCCGGCGCAGGCCCGGCTCCGAGCAGAACCTGGCCGCTCTGGGGTGGGGATGGGCGTGGCCGGCCAACCGGCGCATCCTCTACAACCGGGCATCGGCCGATCCCGAGGGCCGGCCGTGGTCGGAGCGAAAGAGGTACGTCTGGTGGGACCCCGAGGCCGGCCGCTGGACCGGCGAGGACGTCCCCGACTTCAAGGCCACGATGCCTCCTGGTTACCGACCGGCTCCCGACGCCGTGGCCGAGGACGCGCTGCGCGGCGATGCCCCGTTCATCATGCAGTCCGACGGCATGGGATGGCTCTACGCCCCCAACGGGCTGTGCGACGGCCCCCTGCCCGCCCACTACGAGCCCCACGAGTCACCGGTCCCCAACCCGTTGTACGCCCAGCAGTCCAACCCCACCCGCCAGGTCCTCGGGCGTCACCTCAACCGGTCCAACCCACCGGTGAGCGAGCACTACCCCTACGTGTTCTGCACCTACCGGCTGACCGAGCACCACACCGCAGGAGGGATGAGCCGCAACCTGGCCTACCTCTCGGAGCTGCAACCGGAGTTCTTCTGCGAGGTCAGCCCGGCCCTGGCGGACGAGAAGGGCTTGGCGAACGGCGGTTGGGCCACCATCATCACCGCCCGCAACGCCATCGAGGCCAGGGTGCTGGTCACCGAGCGCATGCGCCCCCTGCGCATCGGCGGCCGCACCATCCACCAGGTCGGCCTCCCCTTTCACTGGGGGTGGCGGGGTCTGGCCACCGGCGACCCGGCCAACGACCTTTTGGGCGGGGTCCTCGACGCCAACGTGCACATCCCCGAGGCCAAGGTGGCCACCTGCGACGTGGCCGCCGGACGCCGGCCTCGGGGGCCGGCCCTGCCGGTCATGGTGGCCGAGCACCTGGCCGGGGCCCAAGAAGCCGCCGGAGAGGAACCAAGCCCGTGACCCTCACCGAACCGGGAGCGGCCCGAACCGGGCTGGAGGCGCTCGGCTACGACGATTCCCGGCCGCGCCTGGGGTTCTTCACCGACACGTCGGTGTGCATCGGCTGCAAGGCCTGCGAGGTGGCCTGCAAGGAGTGGAACGAGGTCCCCGCCGACGGGCTCAACTTCCTGGCCACCTCCTATGACAACACCGGGGGCCTGTCGGCCGACACCTGGCGCCACGTGGCGTTCATCGAGAAGCCCACGGCCGACGGCGCGATGGCGTGGCTGATGAGCTCGGACGTGTGCAAGCACTGCACCTCGGCGGCCTGCCTGGAGGTGTGCCCGACGGGGGCGCTGTTCCGCACCGAGTTCTCCACCGTGGTCGTCCAGCCAGACATCTGCAACGGGTGCGGCTACTGCGTGTCGGCCTGCCCGTTCGGGGTCATCGACCAGCGCCCCGACGACGGCCGGGTGTGGAAGTGCACGCTCTGCTACGACCGCCTCAAGGGCAGCCAGACCCCGGCGTGCGCCCAGGCCTGCCCGACCGAGTCGATCCAGTTCGGGCCCCTCGACGAGCTGCGGACCCGTGCCGCCCAGCGCGTCGAAACCCTCCACGAGCGTGGGGTCGTGGAGGCCCGCCTCTACGGCGGCGATCCCGGCGGTGACGGCGTCGGCGGATGCGGGGCGTTCTTCCTGCTCCTCGACGAGCCCGAGGTCTACGGCCTGCCCCCCGCCCCGGTGTCGTCGACCCGGGACCTGCCCCGGATGTGGCGCAGCGCCGCCGGTGCCGCCGGGGTCATGGCCGCGGTGGCCGCCGGGGTCTTCGGCTTCGGGCGCTCGGGGGGGCGTTGAGTGCCCAGGGCCGAGCGATCCATGGTCCCCGAGGCCACGCCGACGTCCTACTACGGGCGACCCGTCGTCAAGCCCCCGACCTGGAGGTGGCCGGTCCCCGGATACCTCTTCACCGGTGGTCTGGCCGCCGGGAGCGCGCTGATGGCCGCCGGCGCCCGATTCCTGGGCGACGAGGACCTGGCCGCTCGGGCCACCGTGACCTCGCTGGCTGCGGTGACCGTCAGCGGGGGCCTTCTGGTCGCCGACCTGGGCCGGCCGGCCCGGTTCCACCACATGCTCCGGGTGGTCAAGCCGACGTCGCCCATGAGCGTGGGGACCTGGATCTTCTCGGCGTTCGCCGCCCTCAGCGGGCTCGGCGCGGCAGCGACCGTAGGACGCCTCCTCGGCGTTGGCCCACGCCGGGGCCTGGCGTCAGCGGGCGCCGCCGGGCAGTACGGGGCCGCCATCGTCGCCCCGGCGCTGGGGACCTACACCGCCGTGCTGGTGGCGGACACCGCCGTCCCCGCCTGGCGGGAGGCCCGCAGGGAGCTCCCCTGGCTGTTCGCGGCCAGCGCCACGGCGGCGGGTGGGGCAGCGACGTCGGTCCTGCTGGCCACCCGGCGCGCTCCGTCGCCAGCGGCCAACGCCGTCCGCTCGCTGACGGTGGTGGCGGCAGTCGCCGAGCTGGCAGCCGAGCGGGCCATGCACCGGCGCCTGGAAGCCATCACCACCGGCGACCCCGAAGCACCCGATCTGGCTGCCCCCTACCGCAGGGGGGCTGCGGCAGGGCTGGCCCGGGGTGCCCGGCTGGCCACCGCGCTCGGTGCCGCGGGCGTGGCGGCCGGGGGTCGAAGCCGGGTGCTCGGCGGTCTCGGGGGCCTGTCGACTCTTGCCGGATCGGCTCTGGAACGCTTCGCTATCTTCTCCGCCGGGGTCGAGACGGCGCGCCATCCGGCCTACACCGTGGGACCGCAACGGGCCGGTTTGGTGCGCCGGGAAGAACCTTCGTAGTCTTGCGCCAGTGATGCCCCTCGCTACCCGCCTGCAGGCCACGAACTTCGGCTCGCCCCATGGGGTCACCGAGCAGTCCAAGAGCGTTCTCGGCCTGTGGCACGTCACCTACTACATCGCCATCCCTCTCGGCCTGCTGGTGTTCGCGTTGATCGGCTGGTGCATCTTCCGGTACCGCCACCGGCCCGGCAGTGACCGCAAGCCCTCCCAGTTCCAGTATCACCTGCCGCTCGAGGTGGCCTACACCCTGATCCCCCTCGTGCTGGTGGCCGTGGTGTTCGCCTTCATGTATGGCGCCGACAACAAGGTGAACAAGGTCTCCAAGAACCCGGCGCTGATCGTCAAGGTGGAGGGCTTCCAGTGGGGATGGCGCTTCACCTACCCCAACGGTCACCAGGACATCGGCACCTACGCCGGCGAGCAGGACATCAACAGCACCAGGGCCCTTCCCGTCCTCCACCTGCCCGAGCACGTGACCGTGCAGCTGGACCTGAAGGCCGACGACGTCAACCACAGCTTCTATGTCCCCGAGTTCCTCTTCAAGCGGGACCTGATCCCGGGCATCAACAACACGGTCAACTTCAACATCAACAATGTCGGCAAGTGGATCGGTGAGTGCACGCAGCTGTGCGGCACCTACCACTCGTACATGCGCTTCATGGTCGACGCCATGCCCGTGGCCGACTTCAACACCTGGATGGCAAGCCAACCGCCAGGCTCGATCACCCAGGCCGGGGGTGCCTGATGACCCTTATCCAAGACCGTCCCGAGCAGCCAGCGGCGCACACCGAGAGGCTCACGGAGGTCATCACCGGCCCCCAGCCACGCGGGTGGGCGCGCTTCATCACCAGCACCGATCACAAGCAGATCGGCATCAACTACATGGTGACGGCGTTCGCGTTCTTCTGCTTCTCCGGGATCCTGGCCGAGTTGATGCGGACGCAGCTGATCGTCCCCAACAACCACTTCGTCAGCCTCGACACCTACAACCAGCTGTTCACCCTGCATGGCACGATCATGATGTTCGTGGTCGTCGGGCCGTTCGCCTTCGGGCTGGCCAACTTCTTGATCCCGCTGCAGATCGGGGCGCCGGACATGGCGTTCCCCCGCTTCAACAACCTGTCCTACTGGTTGTACCTGGGCGGCGGCCTGGTGATGACCGGTGGGTTCCTGACCAACAACGGCGCCGCCAACTTCGGCTGGTTCGGCTACGTGCCGCTGTCCAACGCCATCCACTCGCCGGGCCCGGGCGCCGACATGTGGCTGCTCGGCGTGGCGCTCACCGGCTTCTCCGGCATCTTCACGGCCATCAACATCATCACCACCATCTTCTGCCTCCGGGCGCCGGGCATGGTCATGTTCCGGATGCCCATCTTCACCTGGAACACCATGGTGACGATGTTCCTGGTCCTGCTGGCCTTCCCGGTCCTCACCGCCGCCCTGGCCCTCCTGTGGGTGGACCGCCACCTGGGAGGCCACTTCTTCGACTACCCCGGCGGAGGGCAACCGATCCTCTACCAGCACCTGTTCTGGTTCTTCGGGCACCCGGAGGTGTACATCGTCGTCCTGCCCTACTTCGGGGTGGTGACGGAGGTGATCGCCACCATGTCGAAGAAGCCGGTCTTCGGCTACAAGGGCATGGTGGCCGCCACGCTGTCGATCGGCGGGCTGTCGATGGGGGTGTGGGCGCATCACATGTACACCAGCGGTGCCGTCCTGCTGCCCTTCTTCGCCATCATGACGCTGCTGATCGCGGTGCCCACCGGCATCAAGTTCTTCAACTGGATCGGCACCATGTGGCGGGGAACAATCTCGTTGAACACCGCCATGTTGTTCTGCCTGGGATTCCTGAGCATCTTCCTGCTCGGAGGCTTCACCGGGATGATGCTCGCCCAGCCGGCCATCGACTTCCAGCTCCACGACACCTACTTCATCGTCGCCCACTTCCACTACGTGCTGTGGGGCGGGTCGATGTTCGGGCTCTTCGCCGGCATCTACTACTGGTATCCGAAGTTCACCGGGCGCAAGCTCCATGAGGGCTGGGGCAAGCTCAGCTTCGTGCTGCTGTTCATCGGCGTCAACCTGACGTTCTTCCCCCAGCACGACCTCGGCCTGCGGGGGATGCAGCGCCGGATCGCCATCTACGACTCCAATGAGGGCTGGAACTTCCTCAACCTCCTGTCCACCCTGGGTGCCTACCTCACGACCGTCGGGGTGGGGGCCACGGTGTGGAACATGTTCCGCAGCTACCGGAAGGGCGAGATCGCCGGCGACAACCCGTGGGACGGCCAGACGCTGGAGTGGGCGTGCTCCTCGCCGCCGTCGGAGCACAACTTCGAGTCGTTGCCGCCGATCCGCTCCGAGCGGCCACTGTGGGATGCCAACCATCCCGAGGCGTTGACCAATGTGCACCACATGAACGAGGCAGAACCCGTCGAGGCCCGACGATGAAGTTCGAGTGGAAGCTCATCACCGGATCGGCGGTCTTCCTCGGCATCGTCTACGCCATCTACTGGTTCACCAGCTACGAGGATGCCGGGTCGGTCATGTTGCTCTTCGGCGGCTGCGCCTACCTGATGCTGGGGGCCTTCCTGCTGCTGCAGTGGCGCCGTCGCCACAGCGTCCCTCGGCCCGAGGACGATCACCACGCCGACCAGGAAGACGCCGCCGGTGAGATCGCCTTCTTCCCGTCGGCCAGCATCTGGCCGGCCGGCATCGGCCTCGGTGCCATCTTCATCGCCCTCGCCCTGGTGTGGGGCAGCTGGTACCTGCTGATCGGCCTGCCGTTGCTGCTCGGCTCGATCATCGGCTTCAGCGTGGAGGCCGAAGCCGGCATCGACGCCATTGTGGACATGGAACTGGCCGGCCAGGCTGCCGCCGATCACGGCGAGGACCACCCGGCCGGCCACGCGGTGAACGAGGACAAGCTTCCCACCTGAGCCTCGCCCGTCAGCTGTTGGGCATGACCGCCACGTCGTGCATGGAGGCATCCGCAGGTAGGCGGAGGGCGCCGGCGATGACCTGGGCCACCGTGTTGGGGTGGACGTAGTCCTCCGCTCGGTACTCCCCGCCCTCGAAGGCGCGCAGGTCCTGCTGCATGTCGGTGGCCACCCGCCCGGGGAACACGCTGGTCACACGGAGAGTCGGCTCCTCGAGGCGGAGACCGTCGGCCAGAGCGACCAGGGCGTGCTTGCTGGCCGCGTAGGCCGTCCCTCCTTCCCGCTTGACGGACCGGCCGGCGCCCGAGTTCACCAGGACCACCGTGCCGTGCGCGGCGCGCAGGGCGGGCAGGAGCAGGCGGTTCAGCTCGGCGACGGCCACGACGTTGACCACGAGCAGCTCGGTCCACTGCTGGGGCCCGACATCGGTGAGCCGGCCGTTGATGTTGATGCCCGCCGAGTGCACGACGCCGTCAAGGCGGCCGGGGAGGCCGGCGGCCTCAGGGCCGCCTCCAGGGCCGCTGGTCGAGCCAGGTCGACGGCTTTGGTTGTGCCCACATCGGCGCCCGGCCAGTCGTGAGCGAGGAGACGGCGGGAGCGACAGCAGCGCTCCTACGATGCGCCGATGGCATCCACGCAGGCCGACCGAGCCGACTGCTTCGCCCGCCTGCACCGGCCCGGGCAGCCTCTTGTCCTCCCCAACCCGTGGGACGTCGGCTCGGCCCGGCTGCTGGCCTCACTGGGCTTCGAGGCCCTGGCCACCACCAGCGGAGGCTTCGCGGCCACGCTCGGTCGTTTCGACGGCTCGGTGACCCGGGAGGAGGCGCTGGCCCACATGGCCCAGATCGTCGATGCCACGGACCTGCCCATCTCGGCGGACTTTGAGAATGGCTTCGCCGATTCCCCTGACGACGTCGCCGAGAGCGTCACCCTGGCCGCGGCGACCGGCGTGGCCGGCCTGTCGGTTGAGGACTTCACCCGGCGAAGCGACCATCCCCTCTACGACCTGGAGCAGGCCACCGCCCGGGTGGCTGCCGCCGCCCGGGCCGCACACGACGGAGCGGCCCGCCTGGTGTTGACCGCACGGACCGAGGGGCACCTGCATGGCCGCACCGACCTGGCCGAGACCACCGCCCGGCTCCAGGCGTATGCCGAGGCCGGCGCCGACGTGATCTTCGCCCCCGGAGTGACCGCGCTCGATGACGTGGCCCGCCTGGTGGCGTTGGGCCCGCCGGTCAACGTGCTGGCCCTACCGGGGACCCCGACCGTCGCCGAGCTGGCATCGGTGGGCGTCGCCCGTGTATCGGTCGGTGGCGCCTTCGCCTACGCTGCCCTGGGCGCGCTGGCCGAGGCCGCCGAGGAGCTGCGCGACAACGGCAGCTACGGCTACTGGGCAGGGGCCGGGCGGGGACAGGCAGCCGCCCACAGAGCCTTCTCCGCCTGAGCGAGGTCCCCGACCCGTCGGCGGCCGTTCTGCGACGAGGGGGTTGGGGCGGGCTCAGAACGATCCACCGACCACGGAGGGGACCGCGGCGGATCTGGTCTACACGCCTTCGCCGGGAGCGGAGGGCTTGCCACCGTCGACCACCGGCTCTTCGAGCTCGTCGTCGCGGGCGCGGCTGTGATCATCGTCGCCGGCGCCGTTGGTGCCGTGCCCGTCGCTGGCCGCCAACCCCCCGGCACCGTGACCGTTGGTACCGTGACCGTTGGTTCCGTGGCCGTTGGTTCCGTGGCCGTTGCCGGCGTGCTCGCCGTGGTGGTCGGCACCCAAGGTGTGGAACGAGCCGTTGGCGTGGCGGACGATGATGCCGCCGACCGGCTTCATGATCGGATGGGCATCGGTGCGTTGCAGGGCCTTGCAGACCTTGTAGGCGATGGCGGCGGTCACCGCCGGACCGACGAAGATCCCGTACTGGAGGATCTCGATGAGCCGTTCGAACGGCACGTGGAAGTCGTTGCCCAACAGGTCGGTGGCGCTGGCGAAGGTGAGCACGGCCAGGAACATCAGCGCGGCGGCGCCCACCGCCGTGCGGCCCGGCTTGTCACGAGGCCGGTCGAGCAGGTTGTGGGGGCCGTAGTCCTTGTACATCCGCTTGTCGACCCACGGCCAGGCGTAGGCGATGGTGAAGAGCAGACCGGTGACCAGGATGCCCGGGAAGAACGGGTTGGCGATCTCGTGGCCCCACGAGCGGAACTCCCAATGCGGCCACAGGCGGACGGCGCCATCCAGCCAGCCGGCGTACCAGTCCGGCTGGGCCCCGGCCGACACGCTGTAGGGGTTGTACGGGCCGTACAGCCAGATCGGGTTGATCTGTATCAGGCCGCCCAGGGCGCCGAGCACCCCGAAGATGATCAGCATCATGGCCCCGCCCTTGATGGCGTACTGCGGCCACAGTCGACTGCCCCGGATGTTGTGCTCGGTCTTGCCCGGACCGGGGAAGTCCGTGTGCTTCTGGCGCCAGATGATGGCCAGGTGGGCGCCCAGGAGCCCGGCGATGAGCAGGGGGAAGATGAACTCGTGGACCACGAAGAGCCGGTTGAGCAGCTGGTCGCCTGGCCATTGGGTGCCGAGCAGGTCAAAGCTGATCCACGTCCCGATGAGCGGGATGGACAAGATGATGGAGAAGATGACCCGCAGGCCGGTGCCGGACAGCAGGTCGTCGGGCAGGGAGTAGCCGGTCACCCCCTCAAGGATGGACAGGATCAGCAGCGTCATGCCGATGATCCAGTTGATCTCACGCGGCTTGCGGAACGCTCCGGTGAAGAAGATCCGGCACATGTGGAAGGCCACGGCGGCCAGGAAGACCAGGGCGGCCCAGTGATGGACCTGACGCATGACCAGCCCGCCGCGGACGTTGAACGACAGGTTGACGACCGACTGGTAGGCCTCGGACATGTGCTGGCCGTTGAGGGGGGCATAGTTGCCGTGGTAGACGACATCGGTGCCCGACGGGACGTAGAAGAGGGCCACATAGGTGCCCGTGATCAGCAGGATCACGAAGCAGTACATGGCCACCTCGCCGACCATGAACGACCAGTGGTCGGGGAAGATCTTGTCCATGGCACTCTGGAGGAACTTCGACGAGCCGAACCGGTCGTCGATGGCGTCCATGCCGGTCTTCGCCACGTCGCGGCGCTTCTTGGCCGCCAGGCGTTCCTGGGTCGTGCTCATCCACGGTTCCAAAAGCCGGGCCCGACTGCCTCGCGGTAGTCACTTTGGGCGATGAGATAGCCGTCGGCGTTGACCGCCAGCGGCAACTGGGGCAGTGACCTCGAGGCCGGGCCGAACACGGGCTTGCAGCCGACGAGGACGTCAAAGGTGGACTGATGGCAGGGGCACACCAGCTGGTGGGTCTGGGAGTTGTAAAGGCCCACCGGGCAACCGGCATGGGTGCAGATCTTGGAGAAGGCCACCAGGCCGTCGATGTTCCAACCCCGATTTCTGGGGTTGAGGTGGAGCTTGGCGTTGCCCACGTTGATCAGCACGGTGGAGGACTGGGCCGCGTCGGGGGTGTTGAGGTCGTTGACCAGGTTCTCGGGGAAGACGGTGAGGATGGCCATCGGCTGCACGTCGGTCGGACGGAGGGCCCGATTGCCCTCGGTGACCAGGCGGGTGCCGGTGGCCCAACCGGAGCGGTAGAGCACGGTGTGGGGCCGCTTGCCGAGCGAGGCGATCGGGAACATCGCAGCCAGGCCGAACACCCCGCCGACCATGGCCAGCATCCGCAACAGGAACGGCCGGCGGGCGATGGGCTCGGTGACCCGGGTCAGCGAGTCGACCACGCTGTCGCGCTCGGTGACCGTGGAGGACGCGTGGTGGTGGCCGCGGCTGGAGGTGACCTCGTGGCCGGGCAGCAGGTCACGGGCCCACAGCACCAGTCCGACGCCCAACCCGACGAAGCCGACGAACAGCAGCGCTCCCTCGGCCTGGGGTTGGCCGCCCAGACAGTAGGTGACGGCCAGACCGATGCCGGCCAGCATGGTCAGCGTCCAGCAGAAGGCGATGCGCAGCTCGGCCCGGCGGGCACCCTTGGGGTCGTCGCGGTAGCGCCACCAGCTGTCGTCCTGGACCCGGGGGACGTCGTCGGGCCAGGGCTCGCCCACCCCAATGCCGAAGTGCGTGGGATCCAGCTCGGGCACCGGCTCGGTGCTCCTCTGGGGCTCGTTCGTCCGGGACGGCTGGGTGAAACCTTCTTCGGTTGTCGTCATCCTCGGTTTCCGATCAGACGTGAGGCCACAAGCAGGATTCCGAACCCCAGTATGATACCCACGAAACCTTCGGCCACAGGCCCGAAACCGGAGATGCCCAGCCCGCCGCGGTTGGCCGGGTGGTGGAGGTACTGGACGTAGTGGGCCAGGGCCGAGACCTGCTGGTCACTGAGCTGGTTGGTTCCGAAGATCGGCATCGGTCGGGGGCCGATGCGGACGGCCTCGGCCGTCTGGAGCTCGTTGGCGTTCCTGATCCCGGGCACGATGTTGCCCTTGGACAACATCCCGCCGGCACCGGTGGCCTGGTGGCACTGGGCGCAGTTGAGCTGGAACAGCTGCTGGCCGTCGGAGAGGGTCACACAGGGACCGGCCGATGCGCTACCCCCGGGGTCCTTGGCGTTGCCCGGCGGGTTGGGGCACAGCTGGGACAACTGAGGGATGGTGGGCCCCACCGTGGAGCTGTGGTTGATCGCCGGGAGGGCGTTGACATAGGCGTCGAGCTGGCGGATCTGTTCCGCGGTGAAGTACGGACGGTGGCGTATGGCCTGGTCATGGGGGTTGTTGAGGGGCATGCGCCCCGTCGTCAGGTAGAAGTCGGCGGCGGCGGCCCCGGTGTCGATGATCTCGGGGGACCCGTTGACCCCGCCGACGCCGTTGACGCCGTGACAACTCTGGCAATGCTCGCTGTAGAGGGCCGCCCCGGCGGCCACGGTGGCCGGATCGGTGCTGACCGCCGCTGGGGCCCCGTGAGCGGTGGTGCCCGTCCCCACCACGGCGGAGAAAGCCACGATGCCCAGGGCCACGACCCCGACGGGGCCAGCGAGAGCCCGCCGCCGGCTGCGCAGGTGGCTGGCGAGCACGTGGGGGAGCTGGGTGGCGAGGGGGCGGAGACGGGACATCGGCGTCCTACTTGAGCAGGAAGATGGCGGCGAACAGGGCGATCCACACAACGTCGACGAAGTGCCAGTAGTAGGAGAGGAACTCCACCGCCGGTGCCGTGCGGTGACCGAAGTGGCGGGTCTTCTTGGCTCGCAGACCCATGATGATCATCCCGAACAGGCCACCGGTCACATGGAGAGCGTGGACACCGGTCAGCATGTAGAAGGCCGAGCCGTAGGCGCTGGAGTCGAAGCCGAAGTTCCGCCCGATGTAGTCGGAGATCTGCATGCCAACAAACAGGGCACCCAGAGCGAACGTGAGGGCCAGCCAGCCCAGAAAGCCGGTCCTGTCCCCCTTGATGGTGCGATGCACCGCCACCTGCATGGTCCCAGACGACAGGATCAGCAGCAGGGTGGCGATGCCGACCGACGTGACGTCGAGCTCGTAGCCGGCGGGCGGCCACACCTTCGTCGACGCCCGAAGGGTGAAGAAGGCGGCGAAGAGCCCCGAGAAGAACATCAGCTCGGATGCCAGCCACACGATGACGCCGACGTTGAGCATCGCCGGCCGATAATCGGCGGGGTTCACCGGCTTGATCACGGCGCGGGGACGGTCGGGCGGTGCCGGCGCTGGGGGGGAGATCGCAGTCACTGGCACACTTTCTACACAACTCCGTGCCGCGAGTCCCAACCGGGATCCCCAAGCCCGGCGCAGGGGTACCGTACAGGGCGATGTTCCACCTCGCCGCCGCCGTCGACCCCCTCCACCTCGTCAGCGATCCCACGGGCTTTCGGGCCTCGGATCTTTTGACCCGGGCCCGGCCCGACCTCGTCGGCCTGGTCGTGGTGCTCGGAGCCGGGGGCTGGTACCTGCGGACCCGCCGCCGGTTCCGCCGCCTGGGCGAGACCTGGCCCGACTGGCGCTCCGCCTCCTTCGGCGCCGGGCTCCTCGTCGTGGCCCTGGCCACCCTGTCGGGCCTCAGCGCCTTCGATGCCACCAGCGCCACGATCCACATGGTCAACGACACCCTGATGGCGCTGATCGCCCCGATCCTGCTCACCCTCGGTGCGCCGCTCACCCTGGCCAGGCGAGGAAGCGCTCCGCCGGGACGGGCCCGGATCGATGCGGCCATCTCCAGCCGGGCGGTAGGCCTGCTCACCAGCCCGGTGGTCACCTGGATCCTGCTCGGCACTGCCTTGGCGGTGTTCTACCTCAGCGGCCTGTTCCAGGTGACGGTCGATCACCGCTCCGTCGACGATGCCGTGCGCCTCGCTCTGTTGGCTGTCGGCCTGCTGTTCTGCTGGCCGGCCGTGGCCGCCGACCCGCTCCCCCACCCGGCGTCGTTCCCGGCCCGCCTGATCAGCTCCTTCTTCGCCTTGCCGTTCTTCCTGATCCTGGGGATGTCGCTCGAGAGCCAGAACACGCCGATCGCCTCCACCTTGTCGATCAGCGACTTCCACCAGGGGGCGGAGGTGATGTGGAGCACCGGGGAGTTCCTGGGCATCCTGGCGTCCATCGTCCTGCTGGCGCTGTGGATCCGCAGCGAGGAGCGCTCGGCGGTCAGCCGGGATGGGTCCGACGACGTCGAAGCCGACGCTCAGCTTGCCGCATGGCGGGCCAACCGGGCGGCGGCGGCCATGGAGGAGGCCCTGGCCCGGGCCACGGTGGTCAAGGTCCGGCCCGGGCCCGACGACGGGTGAGCGGCCCGCTCGCCGCGGGCGGTTGGTACGCCGGCGTAGCCAGGGACGGGAGCCAGACCGGGCACCTGAGGTGGGCCCTCGTCGAGGCGGCCCACACGTTCGGTGAGCGTCGGCCCGTTCCCGGAGGTGACCCAGGTCGAAGGCGTGGTCGGGATCAGGCTGGCTCCCACCTGGGAGAGCCGGGAGCGGATCTCGCCCTGCTCACTCTGAAGACCGGCCCCCGTGGCGGGCCGTCTCCCGTCAGCCCCCTCGGCCGAGCCTGACCCCAGAACATCAGGCGGCAGGACCCTCCGCTGAGTCGTAGAAGACCTCCCACAGGCACAGGCCGTGGGGAGGAGCGATCTGCCCGGCAGCGGCGCGGTCGCCGGCCCGCAGGATGGCGCTCATCTCCCCCGCCCGACGACGGCCCAGACCCATGTCGACGAGCGTCCCAACCACCGAGCGGACCATCTGCTGGCAGAACGAGGACGCCTCGATCTCGAAGCGGAGGATGCCCTCCCCGCAGTCCTCCCACCTGGCGTGGCGCACCAACCTGACCAGGGACCCGACCGCAGGCCGCCGGCAGAACGACGAGAAGTCGTGCTCGCCGTAGAGAGGATCGCAACCCAGCCGCATGGCCGCCAGGTCGAGGGGCCGGTCCACGTGCCACGCGCTGGCCGCCCAGAACGGGTCGCCGACGGGTCGGTTCACGATCGTGTACCGGTACCGCCGGCCGGTGGCCGAGTGGCGGGCGTTGAAGCCGGGAGGGGCCAGGGCGGCGGCCCGCACGACGATCGATGGGCGCAGCGCCCGGTTGACTGAGCGGGTCATGGCGGCCAGTGCGAGGTCGGCCCGGGCTACGAACGACACCACCTGACCCCAGGCGTGCACGCCGGCATCGGTCCGCCCTGCGCACGTCAGCTCGATGGTGTGGCGAAGGTGGCGTTCGAGAGCGGCGGACAGCGCGCCGCCCACCGTGACCTGGCCGGGCTGGGCCGCAAAGCCGTGGTACCCGGTGCCCAGGTAGGACACCAGGAGGCGAACACCGACGGTCGGTTCCGTTGTCACCGCCACCGGACCCCGGGGGTCGGCTTCGGGAGCGAAGAGGGTCAGCGCCTCAATCAGACCAGCTCGATGCGAGCCATGGGAGCGTTGTCGCCGTGACGCGGGCCGAGCTTGAGGATCCGGGTGTAACCCCCCGATCGGTCCTCGTAGCGAGGGCCGATCTCCGATAACAGCTTGGACGCCATGTCCTTGTCCCGGATGAAGGCCACCACTTGGCGGTGCTGGTGGACACTCTGGTCGGGATTGGCGTGCGCCTTCTTGGCCTTGGTGATGCACTTCTCGATGACCGGCCGCAGGGCCTTGGCCTTGGCCTCGGTGGTGATGATCCCCTCGGCGGCGATCAACGACGCCACCAGGTTGCCCATCATCGCCTTCTGATGTGCGGCGCTGCCGCCGAAGCGGCGACCCTTCTTGGGCCTTCCAGGTACACCGGACACGTCCCTCAGACCTCCCTGGTGGCGCTGTTGCGCAGGGACAGACCACGCTCATCGAGCTTGGCCAGGACCTCGTCGAGGGACTTCTGGCCGAAGTTGGTGATGGCCAGCAGATCGTCCTCACTCTTGCCGACCAGCTCGCCGACCGTGTTGACCTGGGCCCGCTTGAGGCAGTTGCGGGGCCGCTCCGAGAGGTCGAGGTCCTCGATGGGCAGATCGAAGTCCGGCGAGCCGCTGGTGGATGCGCCGACGTCACCGAGCTCCAGACCCTGGGGGGCATCACTCATGTCGGCCACCAGGCCGATGAGCGACCGGAGGGTGTCGCCAGCCGATGCCAGCGCCTCCCGGGCATCGATCGACCCGTCGGTGGTGATGTCGAGGACGACGCGATCGAAGTTGGTGGACTGCTCGACCCGGGTAGGCTCGACGGTGAAGGCCACCACCCGGATGGGGGAGAAGATGGAGTCGATGGGGATGACGCCGATGGTCGTAGACTTCTTGTTGCGGTCCGCCGACACGTAGCCCCGGCCCCGCTCGACGGTCAGGTCCACCGCCAGGCGAGCCTTGGGGTTGAGGGTGGCGATCACCAGATCCGGGTTGAGGACCTCGACATCGGCGCTGACCGCGATGTCGCCGGCGGTCACCGTCGCCGGCCCCCGCACATCGATGCGGAGCGTGACGGACTCGTCGCTCACCGAGCGCAGGACCACGTCCTTGAGGTTGAGGATGATGTCGGTGACATCCTCCTTGACCCCCGGCAGGGTGGTGAACTCGTGGAGCGCCTCGTCGAAGCGGACCTGGGTGATGGCCGCTCCGGGGATCGACGACAGCAGGGTGCGGCGCAGGGCGACACCCATGGTGTGGCCGAAACCGGGCTCGAGGGGTCCGAAGGCGAACCGCTGGCGGTTGCCTTCCTCCTCGCCGAGGGCTTCGACGGTGGGACGTTGGATGATCAGCATGGACGGTTCCTCACGAAGAGATCTCTACTTGGAGTACAGCTCGACGATGAGCGATTCGCGTACGGGCACATCGATGTGCTCACGCAGCGGGAGATCGGTCACGGTCACCTCGCGACCCTCGACGGCTGCTTCGAGCCAGGGCGGGATCGCACGGTCGAGCGTGTCGAGGTTGTGGCGGATGATGATGAGGTCTCGCGACTTCCCCTTGAGGGCGACGACGTCACCCTTGCGCACCCGGAAGCTGGGGATGTCGACCCGCTTGCCGTTGACGGTGACGTGGCCATGGCGGACCAGCTGGCGGGACTGGTTGCGGCTGGCACCCCAACCGGCGCGGAAAGCGACGTTGTCGATGCGCAGCTCGAGCATCTGCAGGAGGTTCTCCCCGGTGATGCCCGAGTGGCGGTTGGCCTCCTCGTAGAGGTTGTGGAACTGCTTCTCGAGAACGCCGTAGATGCGGCGGGCCTTCTGCTTCTCCCGAAGCTGCGTCAGGTACTCCGAGCCCTGGCGCATCCGGTCCCGGCCGTGCTCACCCGGCGGGTATGGCCGGCGCTCGATGGGGCACTTCATCGAGTCGCACTTGGGACCCTTCAAGAACAGCTTCATCTTTTCCCGTCGGCACAACCGGCAGACAGGACCTGTGTAGCGAGCCATGCGTTACGAACCTCTCCGTTCCCGAAACCCTTAGACCCGGCGCCGCTTCTTGGGGCGGCAGCCATTGTGCGGGATCGGGGTCACGTCTTTGATCCCGGCAACCTCGATCCCGGTGTTCATCAGCGAGCGGATAGCGGTCTCACGACCGGAACCCGGGCCCTTCACCATTACCTCGACCTTCCTCACGCCGTGCTCCATCGCTCGACGGGCGCACTGCTCGGCCGCCAACTGGGCGGCGAAGGGGGTGGACTTGCGGGACCCCTTGAACCCGACGTTGCCTGCGGACGCCCAGGCCAAGACGTTGCCATCGGGATCGCTGATCGACACGATCGTGTTGTTGAACGAGCTCTTGATGTGAGCCACGCCGTAGGTGACGTTCTTGCGCTCGCGGCGACGGGGCCGACGCCCGCCCGGCTTCGGCTTGGCCACTTATCGGTCCACGTTCATGACTGATCCCATTCCTGGCTGCTCATGACTTCCGGGCTGCTCATCATCACTTCCGGATCTTCTTCTTCCCGGCGACGGTCTTCTTCGGGCCCTTGCGGGTCCGGGCGTTGGTGTGGGTCCGCTGACCGCGCACCGGCAGCCCCCGTCGGTGACGGATCCCCTGGTAGGAACCGATCTCCATCTTCCGCTTGATGTCCGTGGAGGTGTCGCGGCGGAGGTCGCCCTCCACCTTGAGGTTGGCGTCGATCCAGGTTCGCAGGCGGGTGACCTCTTCGTCGGTCAGGTCCCGCACCCGGGTGCCGGGGTCGATGCCGGTGCCCCCGCAGACCGAGACTGCCGCCGTGCGGCCCACCCCGTAGATGTAGGTGAGGGAGATCTCGAGTCGCTTCTCCCTCGGAATGTCGACCCCGGCGATGCGTGCCATCTCTACTCTTCTCTCAGCCTTGCCGCTGCTTGTGCCGGGCGTTGTTCGTACAGATCACCATGACCCGGCCGTGACGGCGGATGACCTTGCAGTGCTCACAGATTGGTTTGACGCTGGGACGGACTTTCAAAGCGGGGCTCCTGCGCTGGACTCGGGCCTGGCGGTCCGGGCGAGGGGGGTCTGGTCCTGACCGAGGGAGGCGCGGCCTGGCCAGCCGCTCGCAGGGCCGAGGGTTCATCATAGTCCAACACCGGGGGTGAGTCCAGGTGCTGGATGCCGCCGGGCGGTTCAATCATGAAGGCAGCGTCAGCACCTCGGGCCCCTCGTCGGTGACGACGATGGTGTGCTCGAAGTGGGCCGAGAGACTGCCGTCTGCGGTGAGGACGCTCCACCCGTCGTCGAGGGTGACGGTCTCAGGACCGCCCATGTTGACCATGGGCTCGACTGCGAAGACCATCCCCGGGCGCAGCTTCGGGCCAGGGCGGCCCGGCCAGTAGTTGGGGACCTGGGGCTGTTCGTGCATGGCGGTGCCGATGGCGTGACCCACGTACTCGCGCACGACCGAGTAGCCGGCACCCTCGGCCACCTTCTGGACGGCCAGGCCGATGTCGTGCAGGCGGTTGCCGTCGATCATCTGGGCGATCCCCGCCCACAGGCTCTCCTCGGTCACGGCAAGGAGCTTCTCCGCGTCGGCGCTGATGGCGCCCACGCCCACGGTGAACGCGGCATCGCCGTGGTAGCCCTCAACGATGGCGCCACAGTCGATGGAGATGATGTCGCCGTCGTCGAGGCGGTAGGAGCCCGGGATCCCATGCACGATCATGGCGTTGGGCGAGGCACAGATCACCGCCGGGAACCCGTGGTAGCCGAGGAAGTTGCTCCGGGCGCTGCGGCGCTCGAGGACCGCTCGGGCGACCTGATCGAGGTCCGCGGTGGTGGCCCCGACCTTGGCCGCCGCCCTGGTGGCATGGTGCATCTCGGCCACGACCCTGCCGGCCTTGCGCATCTTGGCGATCTCTTCGGTGTTCCTGCGCACGTCGACATCAACACGAGAACGTTGGGGTCTGTTCCCCTTGGCGACGGCCTAAGAGCTCCTTGCGCAGCCGAAGGCGGCGTTGCTCCCCTAACCACCCCCTGACTCAGTCCGGCGCACCGGGGGCCTGGCGACGGTCGACCTCGGTGACCACCCGGTCGGTGACCTCGTCGGGGGAGCCCACAGCGGTCAGGGTGGCCAGCATGCCCCGCTCGTCGTACCAGGAGATGAGCGGGGCGGTCTCCCGCTCGTAGAGCTCCAGGCGGCGCCGGATGGCGCTCTCCGTGTCGTCGTCGCGCTGCACCACCTCGCCACCGCACACATCGCAGATGTCGCGCACCCGCGGTGGGTTGTCGGACACGCTGTAGTTGGCCCCGCAGTCGCTGCACACCCGGCGAGCGGCCAGTCGAAGGAGCACTGTCTGGTTGTCGATGTCGAGGTTGACCACCAGATCGATCCGATGCGGGGCGACGATGTCGATCAGCGCCTCTGCCTGGTGCACGGTGCGGGGGAAGCCGTCGAGAATGAAACCCCGGTGCGTGGTGTCATCGTGGGTCAGTCGCTCGGTGACGACGCCGATGACGATGTCGTCGGGCACCAGGTCACCGGAGTCCAGGAACTTCTTGGCCTTGGTGCCGAACTCCGAGCCGGAGCGGACGGCGGATCGGAACGTGTCGCCTGTGGCGATGTGGGGCACCACGTAGTGATGGGACAGCCTGATGGCCTGGGTGCCCTTGCCCGCTCCCTGCTTGCCGAGGACGATCAGCCTCGCTCCGGGATTCACTTACCTCAGGAAGCCCTCGTAGTTGCGCAGCATGAGCTGGCTGTCCACCTGCTTCATGGTCTCGAGCGCCACACCCACGGCAATGAGGAGGGTCGTGCCGGCAAAGGGATAGTTGTGGACGTTCCACAAAGCCAGCATCAACGACGGGAGCAGGGCGATGACCGCCAGCCACAGGGCCCCCGGGAGGGTGATGCGATTGAGGATGGTCTGCAGGTGACGTTCGGTGGGCGGGCCAGGCCGGATGCCGGGGATGTAGCCGCCCTGCTTGCGGATCACGTCGGCCTGTTGATGGGGATCGAAGGTGATGGCGGCGTAGAAGTACGCGAAGCCGAGGATGAGCAACCCGTAGAGCACGATGTAGTAGAGGTCGTTGGGCTGGGCCAGGTGGTTGGAGATCCATGCCTGCGCCGTCTTGCCGAACCCACTGCTGGGCAGCACGTTGGAGACCAGGATGGGTATGTAGAGCACCGAGCTGGCGAAGATGATCGGCACGACGCCGCCGGTGTTGACCTTCATGGGGATGTAGGTGCTCTGGCCGCCATACATCCGGCGCCCCACCACGCGTTTGGCAAAGGTGACGGGGATGCGTCGCTGGCCCTGCTCGATGAACACGATGGCCACGAGCAGAGCGATGGAGATGGCGATGATGGTGAGGAACTTGGGCAGCCCGGCGGTCGTCCGCACGGCATTGCCCCCGCTGGGCAGAGTGGCCACCACGTTGGTGAAGATCAGGATCGACATGCCCTGACCGACGCCCCGCTGGGTGATGAGCTCCCCCAGCCACATGACGACCACGGTCCCGGCGGTCATGGACAGCACGATGAGCAGCACCCTGGGCACGGTGAAGTGCGGAATGAGGTTCTGGGTGCTGACGCTTGCGCCCAGGGCGCTGCCCCCGGAGTGGAAGGCGTAGACCAGGCCGGTGGACTGCATCAGGGCCAGGGCGATGGTCAGGTACCGGGTGACCTGCGTGAGCTTCTTGACCCCGGTCGGCCCCTCGTCGCGCCACTGCTCGAACTTGGGGATCACCACCTGCAGCAGCTGGATGATGATCGAGCTGGTGATGTAGGGCATGATGCCCAGCCCGAAGATCGCCACCTTGGTGAGCGCACCGCCGGAGAACAGGTTCAGGAGGCTGATCGTCCCGCCGTTCTTGCTCGACGAGGTGACCGCCTGGACTGCCGAGTAGCTGATCCCCGGGCAGGGGATGTTGGCGCCGAGCCGGTACAGGCCGATGACGATGAGGGTGAACAGCACCTTCTTGCGGAGATCCGCAACGCGGAACATGTTCGCCAGGTTGTTCAGCGTGCTTCGCATCTACGAGTCTCCCACGACGTCAGCAACCTAGCGGTCGCTTCGCTGCACAGCCAGGCAACCCGACGACGACCGCCGATCCCCGACGTCCCGGGACCATGGCGGCGAACCCTCGAGCCGGCGGTTCAGCGGTTGGTGAGAGCATTGCCCTTCGCCGGGGGACGGCCGTTGCCGAACGGCGGGGGGATGATCTCCACCGTGCCGCCGGCGGCGGCAATGGCTTCTCCGGCGCTTCGGGACACGGCGTGCGCCGAGACCGCCAGAGACCGGGTCAGCGTCCCGCCGCCGAGCACCTTGACCAGACCGTGCTTGTGCACCAGGCCGGCGGCGCGGAGCGTCTCGGGGGTCACCTGATCACCGGCGATGCCCTCCAGGGCGTCGAGGTTGACAACGACGTAGTCCACCCGGAAAGGGTTCTTGAAGCCCTTCAGCTTGGGGACCCGCTGCTTGAGGGGGAGCTGGCCACCCTCGAAGCCGGGCTTGATCTGGCCGCGGGCTCCCTGGCCCTTGGTACCGCGGCCGGCGGTCTTGCCGCCCTTGCCGGCGATGCCCCGACCGACTCGCCTGCGGGGGCGGGACGAACCGGGGGCGGGATGGAGGTCGTGGAGCTTCATGATGAGGCCTCGGTTGGATCGGACACGGACCCTGGAGGGGTCCCACGGTTGGACCTGGTCACCGCGGGCACAAACGCCTCGTCGGTGGGCTCCACCGTGACCAGGTGGGGTACCCGGGCGATCATGCCCCGGATCTCGGGGCGGTCGGGCAGCACGTTGGACTGGCCGACACCACGCAAGCCGAGTGCCCGGAGCGTGCCCCGGTGCTTGGGCTTGGTACCGATGCCGGACCGAGTCTGGGTGACGCGAATCTGGATGGACGGCGCGTCAGCCATCAGGCGACCTCATGGGGAGCATGCGGCCCCCGCTGGCTCTCCTGGTAGGCCCGGAGCATGCCCGCAGGAGCGACCTCCTCAGGGGACTTGCCCCGCAGGCGGGCGATATCGTCGGGCCGCTTGAGGGCCCGGAGCCCGGCCACGGTGGCCTGGGCCACGTTGATGCTGTTCGAGGAGCCCAGCGACTTGGCCAAAATGTCGTGGATGCCGGCCATCTCCAAGATGGCGCGGGCCGCTCCTCCGGCGATCACGCCGGTCCCCGGAGCAGCGGGCTTGAGCATGACGCGCCCGGCGCCGGCCTCGCCGATGATGGGGTGGGTGATCGTGCCGCCGGCCAGCGGGACCGAGAAGAGGTTCTTCTTCGCCTCTTCGATGCCCTTCTGGACGGCCAGGCCCGCTTCCTTGGCCTTGCCGTAGCCCAGGCCGACGTTGCCGCGGCCGTCGCCGATGACCATGAGGGCGGCGAAGGAGAACCGGCGTCCGCCCTTGACCACCTTGGCCACCCGGTTCACCTTGATGGTCCGGTCTTCATACTGCTGATCTGCCATGTCCTCAGAACTCCAGTCCGGCTTCGCGTGCCGCTTCGGCGACGGCTGCGACCCGCCCGTGGTAGATGAACCCGCCGCGGTCGAAGACGACCTTCGACACGCCAGCGTCCTTGGCCCGCTCCGCCACCAGGCGGCCGACAGCGGTGGCCGCCGCTCGGTTGCCGGTGGCCTCCGAGCGCAGGTCGGGCTCCACCGACGACGCCGACGCCAACGTGTGGCCGCTGCGGTCGTCGATGACCTGGGCGATGATGTGGCGGTTGGAACGGAAGACGGCCAGGCGGGGCCGCAGCGCCGTCCCGCTCACCTTCTTGCGCACGCGATGGTGGCGACGGGCCAGGGCCCGCTGCTTGTCCTTGCTGGTCGTGCTCATGGCGTACTCGTAGTCATCGCTCGGTCTCTCCTACTGAGGGCTCTGCAAATCGGCGGCGGGCACTACTTCGCGGCCTTGCCGGCCTTGCGGACCACACGCTCGCCGGCGTAGCGGACGCCCTTGCCCTTGTAGGGCTCGGGCTTGCGGATCTTGCGGATGTTGGCGGCCACCTGGCCGACCAGCTCCTTGTCGATGCCCCGGATCTGGATCCGGGTCGGCAGTGGCACCTCGAAGGTGATCCCGTCGGGGGCGTTGACCACCACCGGATGGCTGAAGCCGAGCGCCAGCTCGATCTGGTCGGCACCTCGGGGAATGGCCCGGTACCCGACGCCGACGATCTCGAGCTCCTTGTCGAAGCCGTCGGACACGCCGACGACCATGTTGTTGACCAGGCTCCTGGTCAAGCCGTGCAGGGCGCGGCTGTGGCGCTCGTCGTTGGGGCGCTCGACCAGGAGGGTGCCCTCGTCGTCGCGCACCGTTATCTCGCCGGGAAGATCACGCTCCAGGGTCCCGCGAGGACCCTTGACGGTGACATGGCGACCAGCGATGGCGACATCGACGCCGGAAGGGACGGAAATGGGGCTACGGCCGATGCGTGACATGACTACTCCCTCACCACACGTAGCAGAGGATCTCGCCACCGACCCGGCGGCGGCGTGCCTCCCGGTCGGTCATGAGTCCGTGACTGGTTGACAGGACAGCGACGCCGAGGCCTCCGAGGACCCTCGGCAGCTTGTCGGCGGCGAGGTACACCCGCAGACCGGGCTTGGAGATGCGCCGGATGCCGGAGATGGTCCGGGCTCGATCCGGCGTGTACTTCATGGTGATCTCGAGGACCCGACCGGGTCGTTCGGTGGCCTGGGCCACGCCGAAGCCCTCGATGTAGCCCTCTCGGACCAGGACGGCCGCCAAGGCCTCCTTGACCTTGGAGGAGGGCATGCGAACGGTGTCGTGCATGGCCACGTTTGCGTTGCGGACGCGGGTCAGCATGTCCGCGATGGGATCGGTCATCGTCATGGACGCGCCTCCTCTACCAGCTGGCCTTGGTCACGCCGGGCACTTCGCCCGCATGAGCCAGGTCGCGCAGACAGATGCGACACAGACCGAACTTCCTGAACACCGAGTGCGGCCTCCCACAGCGCCGGCACCGGGTGTAGGCCCTGACCTTGTACTTGGGCTTGCGCTGCGACTTGATGATGAGCGCCTTTTTGGCCATCAGCTGTTGCCTTCCTTGCGGAATGGGAACCCGAAGGCGTCGAGCAGGGCCCGACCCTCGGCGTTGGTGCGTGCGGTGGTAACGATCGAGATGTCCATGCCGCGTGGGGTGTCGATGCGGTCGTAGTCGATCTCAGGGAAGATGAGCTGCTCGGTCACGCCGAAGGTGTAGTTGCCCCGACCATCGAAGCCTCGGGGGGGCAGGCCGCGGAAGTCCCGGATCCGGGGGATGGCCAGGCTGACCAGCCGGTCGAAGAACTCCCACATGCGGTCGCCCCGCAGGGTGACCTTGGCGCCCACCGCGTTGCCCTCGCGCAGCTTGAAGGCGGCGATGGACTTCTTGGCTGTGGTGACCAGGGGCTTCTGGCCGGTGATGGTGGTCAGGTCCCGGACCGCTCCTTCGAGAAGCGAGGGCTGACCGACGGCCCGACCGACGCCCATGTTGATGACGATCTTCTCGAGCCGGGGCACCAGCATGATGTTGCCAAGGCCCAGGGAGGCCTGGAGCTGATCGCGCAGCTCGGCGTGATAGCGCTGCTTGAGGCGGGGGCGGGTGGCACCCGGGGCGGCGGTGGTCGTGGCGGCGGCCATCACAGCTCCTCCCCGCAGTGCCGGCAGACTCGGACCTTGGTGCCCGAGTCGTCGAACTTGTAGGCGATGCGGGTGGGGCGGCCACCCTCCTTCGAGCACAGGATCGACACGGCGGCGGCAGCCAGAGGCATGTCCTTGTCGATGATGCCGCCCTTGACACGGGTCTGAGTCTGGCGTTGGTGCTTCTTGGCGACGTTGACACCCTCGACGATGACCTTGTTGACCTCGGGGAGGACCCGCATGATCTCGCCGGTCTGACCGCGGTCCTTGCCCGAGCGAACGATGACCTTGTCACCCTTGCGGAGCTTCATCTTGGTCCTCGCCGGGGGCTGGTGACGGGACGACATCTCAGAGCACCTCCGGGGCCAGGGACACGATGCGCATGAATCGCTTGTCACGCAGCTCACGCCCGACGGGCCCGAAGATCCGGGTGCCGCGGGGTTGACTCTGATCGTTGATCAGGACCGCGGCATTCTCGTCGAAGCGGATGTAGCTGCCGTCGGGACGGCGCTTCTCCTTCTTGGTACGGACCACCACGCAGCGGACAACGTCGCCTCGCTTCACGTTGGCACCGGGGATGGCGTCTTTGACGGTGGCCACGAACACGTCGCCGATCGACGCGTAGCGACGCTTCGATCCACCGAGCACCTTGATGCAGAGGACTTCGCGGGCGCCCGAGTTGTCAGCCACCCGAAGCCTGCTCTCCTGCTGAATCATGATCGTTCCTGCCTTCGAGTCGGGATGGAGATCACTTGGCCCTCTCCAGAACCTCGACGATCCGCCAATGCTTCTGCTTGGACAGAGGGCGGGTCTCGGAGATGCGGACACGGTCACCGACGCGACTGTCATTGGCCTCGTCATGGGCATAGAACCGCTTGGTCCGCTGCACGGTCTTGACGTAGCGCGGGTGGCGCACACGTTCGATGACGGCGACAACGGCCGTCTTGTCCATCGATGTCGACACGATCAGGCCCTCACGGACCTTGCGGCGGTCGATGCGCTCCGGCGCGCCTGCGGCGCTGGCGCTGTTGTCGGTGCTTTCGATCGGATCAGCCATCAGCTGTTCACCTCACTGGCCTCGGCGGCCTCGATCTCTCGCTCACGCAGGATGGTGGCGATCCGGGCGATGTCCCTGCGCACGTGACCCAGTCGGGCCGAGTTGTCCTGTTTGCCGGTGGCCAGCTGGAAGCGGAGCTTGAACAGCTCGTCTTGAGCTTCGGCCAGGCGCTGGTCCAGCTCATCGAGGTCGAGCTCACGGAGCTCCTTGGGAGCGGTCATCAGACCTGGATCTCCTCTTGATGCGAGCGGACGACGAAGCGGGCCTTGATCGGCAGCTTCTGGATGGCGCGCTCCATGGCGGCCCGGGCCAGGGCCTCATCAACGCCGCCCAGCTCGAAGAGGATGCGCCCGGGCTTGACGACGGCGACCCAGAACTCCGGGTTGCCCTTGCCCGAACCCATCCGGGTCTCGGCCGGCTTGGCGGTGATCGGCTTGTCCGGGAAGACCCGGATCCACACCTTTCCACCACGCTTGACATGGCGGGTCATGGCGATACGACCAGCTTCGATCTGGCGGGCACTGACCCATCCGGGCTCGAGGGCCTGGATGCCGTAGTCACCGAAGGTGACCGTCGTGCCACCCTTGGCCTGACCCGTGAGGCGGCCCCGCTGCACCTTGCGGTGCTTGACCTTGCGCGGCATCAACATGTCAGGCGTCCTTCTGGAAATGCGGGGTCTCGTGGTGGTCGTCCCTGGTGCGGCGCTCGATGTCCTCTTCCTCGGCCAGGAGGCGCTCGAACTCGGGATCCACGGTGACGATGGAACGGTCTGCCATCTCGTCGGCAGGAGTGCCAGCCGCTTCGGGACCACCGTCACCCCCCGGCGGGGTGCCATCGGCCGCGGGCACCCCGACTTCGCCGGGCTCGCCCAGGTCCGGGCGACGACGGCCGCCGCCGGCCGACACCACTCGGCGGGGCCGGCCCTGACCGGAGGTCTCACCCACGGCCATGGCGGCCTCCCGGGTGATCTTGTCTTCCGTGGAGACCTTGTAGGGCAGGATGTCACCCTTGTAGATCCACACCTTGACGCCGATCCGTCCGTACGTGGTCTTGGCCTCTCGGAAGCCGTAGTCCACGTCGGCGCGCAGCGTGTGCAGCGGGACCCGGCCCTCGCGGTAGAACTCGCGACGTGACATCTCCGAGCCACCGAGGCGGCCGGCGCACTGCACCCGGATGCCGAGGGCTCCGGCCTTCTGGACGGTCTGGACGGTGCGCTTCATGGCCCGGCGGAAGCTGACCCGGCCGGCCAGCTGGTCGGCGATGCCCTGGGCCATGAGGGCGGCATCAAGCTCGGGCTGCTTGATCTCTTGGATGTTGAGCTGGACTTTGGGGTTGTTGGTGATCTGCGCCAACTTGGTCCGCAGGCGGTCGGCCTCGGCCCCCCGGCGCCCGATGACGATGCCCGGCCGGGCGGTGTGCACGTCGATGCGTAGACGGTCGCGGGTCCGCTCGATCTCGATGCGGCTGACCGCAGCGCGCTCGAGCTGGCCCATGAGGTAGCTACGGATCTCCCAGTCCTCGATGAGGTAGTCCTGGTAGTTCCGGTCGTTGAACCACCGCGACTTCCAGTCCGTGGTGACCCCGAGGCGGAACCCGTAGGGGTTGACCTTCTGGCCCATCTACCTGCCATCCTTTGCGTCGTCTGTCTTACCGGAGCCTTCGGCTGGGTCGCCGGAGCCGTCGTCTGTCTTACCGGAGCCTTCGGCTGGGTCGCCGGAGCCTTCGGCTGTGGCGATCTCGGCCAACGAACCGTCGGCTTGCGCCTCCTCGAGAGCGGCCACACCCTCACCGGTCTGATCCACGATCCCGCTCTCCTCGGCCGCGCTGACCTCTTGAGCAGCGCTGACGTCTTCGGCTGTGGTCACCTCTTCGACCGGTGTGCCCTGGCGGCGCTCCGAGCGAGACCTCATGTCGCCCTCGGTGGCGGCACCACGGCCACCGGAGCGACGGGCACCAGCCACCCGGCGGGACCGCTCCACGAGTTGCTCGGCCCGGCGGTGCGACTGCAGGCGGGCCAGGCGATCCTCGGAGAGGCGGCTGACGATGATGGTGATGTGCGTGGTGCGCTTGCGGATCCTGGTTGCCCGTCCGCGGGCTCGCGGACGCCACCGCTTGATGGTGGTTCCCTCATCGGCGTAGCACGCCGACACGAACAGCTCCTCGCGGTCGAGATCGTCGTTGTGCTCGGCGTTGGCCACGGCCGAGGCCAGGACCTTGCCGATCACGAAGGCCACGTCGCGCTCACAGAAGCGGAGAACGTCCTCAGCCTCGTGGACGGGCCGGTTGCGCACCAAGTTGAGCACCTCGCGCGCCTTGTTGGGGGCCACGCGGGTGTGGCGGAGCACCGCACGGGTGCCAGGGCGCTCGTTGGTCTTGACACCGGGCATCAGCGGCGACCCGCCCTCTCCTGGCCGGCGTGGAAGCGGAAGGTGCGGGTCGGGGCGAACTCGCCCAGCTTGTGACCGACCATCGACTCGGTGATGTAGACCGGCACGTGCTTGCGGCCGTCGTGGACGGCGATGGTGTGACCGACCATGTCGGGGATGATCGTGGAGCGCCGGGACCACGTCTTGATCACGCGCTTCTCGTTACGGGAGTTGAGGCCGTCCACCTTTTTGAGCAGGTGGTCGTCGACAAATGGACCCTTCTTGAGGCTGCGGGGCATGTGAACTACCTCCGGGCGCCGCGGGTGCGCCGCCGGCGAACGATGAGCTTCTCTGATGGCTTGGTGCGGTCACGGGTGCGGCCCTCGGGCTTGCCCCAGGGCGACACGGGGTGGCGGCCGCCGGACGTCTTGCCTTCGCCACCACCGAGGGGGTGGTCGACGGGGTTCATGGCGACGCCGCGGGTCTGGGGTCGCACGCCTTTCCAGCGATTCCTCCCGGCCTTGCCGATGCTGACCAGCTCGGCCTCGGAGTTGCCGACCTCGCCGAGCGTGGCCCGGCAGTCGATGGGCACCCGGCGCATCTCGGTGGAGGGGAGCCTGAGCGTGGCGTAGGGACCTTCCTTGGCCACCACCTGCACGCTCATGCCCGCGCCTCGGGCGATCTTGCCGCCACCGCCGGGTTTCAGCTCGACGTTGTGCACGACGGAACCGACCGGGATGTAACGCATGGGCAGGGCGTTGCCGGGGCGGATGTCCGAACCCTGGCCGCTGCTCAGCACGTCGCCGACCTTGACCCGGGCGGGAGCCAGGATGTAGCGCTTCTCACCGTCATGGTAGTGCAGCAGAGCGATCCGGGCGTTGCGGTTGGGGTCGTACTCGATGGCGGCGACGGTGGCGGGAACGCCGTCCTTGGTTCGCTTGAAGTCGACCATCCGGTACTGCTGCTTGTGGCCGCCACCCTTGTGCCGGGCGGTCTTGCGGCCATAGGCGTTGCGCCCACCGGTCTGCGTCTTGGGAGCCAGGAGCGCCTTCTCGGGACGGTTCCTGGTGATCTCGGAGAAGTCCGAGGACGTCTGGAACCGGCGACCGGCGCTGGTTGGCTTGCGCTTGCGCAAAGGCATCAGTGACCTCCCAAGGAGAACCGGGACGAAAGAGAAGGCACTCAGTCCCCCTCGAAGATCGGGATGCTCTGGCCCTCGGCGAGGGTGACGATGGCTCGTTTGGTGTCGGCCCGCTTACCGAACGTCGCCTGCTTCCGGTTGCGCTTCCGCTTGCCCGGCCGGTTCAAGGTGTTGACCTTGACGACCTGGACCCCGAAGATCTCCTCGACGGCCAACCGGATCTCGGTCTTGTTCGAACCGGGGGCCACGATGAAGGTGTAGGCGCCCTCGTCGAGCAGGCCGTAGGACTTCTCCGACACCACGGGACGGAGGATGACGTCACGAGCGTTGCTCATTGCTGGCCCTCCTCAGTGGTCTCGGTGGTGCTATCTGCGTTCGCCTCCGTGGTGGTGATGCCCTCGGGTACGTCCGTGCCGACCGCATCTGTCCTTGCGGAGTCTGCGGAGCCGGGGACGGTCTCGGGGGTGAACACGATCCAGTCGTTGCGGAGCACGTCGTAGGTGTTGAGCTCCCCAGGGCTGATCACGTGGATGTCCGGGAGGTTGCGGAACGATTTGGCGCCGGCGTCGTCGTCCCTGGCCAACACGACGAGGACCTTGCCGGTGACCTCGAGGGCGGCGAGGACGGCAAGAGCCCGTTTGGTGCTCGGCTCGTCGATGCCCCAGCGGTCGATGACGGCGACCCTTCCCTCGGCGGCCCGGTCCGACAGTGCCGAGCGGAGGGCCAGCTGCACCATCTTGCGGGGCGTCCGCTGACGGTAGCTGCGGGGCTTGGGGCCGAAAGCCACACCCCCGCCGGTGAACTGCGGAGCCCGCTCCGAACCCTGTCGGGCCCGCCCGGTGCCCTTCTGCTTGAACGGCTTCTTGCCACCGCCGGAAACCTCGGCTCGGGTCTTCGTGCTCTGCGTGCCCGCTCGGGCGGCGGCCAGTTGAGCGGTGACAACTTGGTGCATGACGGCCACGTTGGGGGAGATGCCGAACACCGTCGGGTCCAGCTCCATCGACGACACGGAGGCGCCGACGGCATCGCGCACAGGTATGCTGAGAACAGGCATCACTTGCCTCCCTTGATGGCGTCGCGGATCATGATCGTGCCGCCTCGAGGGCCCGGCACCGCTCCCTTCACCAGGATCAGGTTGCGCTCGGCGTCGGCGCTCACCACCTCGAGGTTGAGCGTCGTCACCTTCTGGTCACCCATCTGGCCGGCCATCCGGGTGCCCTTGAACACCCGAGCGGGGGTGGCGCAGGCGCCGATGCCGCCGGGGGCCCGGTGGTGCTTGTGGTTCCCGTGGCTGGCGCCCTGGCCTTTGAAGTTGTGGCGCTTCATGCCACCGGCGAACCCCTTGCCCTTGCTGAGGGCGGTGACGTCGACCTTGTCCCCTGCGCTCCAGGCATCAACAGCGAGCTCCTGGCCGATGCTGAAGTCGTTGGTGTCTCCGACCCGTAGCTCGACGAGCTGACGACCGGGGTCGACCTCGGCCTTGGCGTACTGACCGGCGACCGGCTTGGTCAGGGTGGATGGTCGCCGGGTCCCGTAGGTCACGGTGAGCGCCGCGTAGCCGTCTCGGTCCGGTGTCTTCAGCTGGACGACGCGCACCGGCGTGACCCGGATGACCGTGACGGCAACCGCACGGTTCTGATCATCCCAGATCTGGGTCATGCCGACCTTCTCACCGACGATGGCTTTCGATGGCACAGCTTGCTCTTTCTTCAGTCGTGGCGGAGGGGACCGGGACCAGGGGCACCGATCGCCTCACACGCTGAGGCCCCACAGGCGGTCAGCCCGATGTGGGACACTCCTTCGGTTGGCGCCACGGGGTCTCCTTCGGGGTTGCGATAACCCACCCGGACACACGTGGACATCACTTGTGAAACGATGACCAGCCTAGCGGCACCAGGCGCCGGGGACCAACCAGGGTCCCGTCATCAAGCTACCGGCACCCCCGGGCGTGCAGACTGGGGCCACCATGGCCTCGCCGTTCGCCCCCCCGCCGACCACCGACGGTGACCGTACGGTGGTCACCGTCGACGTGAACGACGTGAACGCCTCGCTGCGCTTCGACGTGGCAGCCCAGGAGGCGACCGGGGTGGCCACGGTGAACTTCGCCGTCGATGGCCCCGACGGCCACCCGGCCCTCGACCTGCGCCAGGAGATCGACACGTTGACCCTCGACGGCCATCCGCTCCCCGCCGAGGCCATGGCCCCTGTCGACCTCGGAGGTGGTCCCGACGCCCACCTGCGGGTCCTCGACGTCGCACTCGAGGAGGGCAGCCGTCACCGACTGACGTTCGCCTACCGCCTGGCCCTACCCGACGC
Organism: Actinomycetota bacterium; assembly: GCA_030945745.1. GTDB lineage: Bacteria > Actinomycetota > Acidimicrobiia > Acidimicrobiales > Palsa-688 > JALZAH01. Next base: position 29,216 of record JALYZO010000167.1, on the reverse strand, counting down.
CGACGGAGCCCTCCCGGTCGGCTGGGGGGACGACGGCGTCCGCTTCGACCTATGGATGTCGGACCTGATGCCCGGGCGCTACCTGGAGATGTGGATCCCCGCCCCGTTGTGCCACGACCGCTTCGCCCTCAACGTCGAGGTGGAGGTGGCCGGCACGAACCGTCCCCACCTGTTGCTCACCAACACCACCGGGGTGGTCGAACCGGCCCTGTCGTGGGTGGTGGCGTATCCCGAGACCTTCACATCCTTGTCGCCCATGCTCGTCCTCGCTCCCGTCGACGAGGTGCAGTGGCGCACCCGTCAGGTCGATCTCCCCGGTCTGGCGCACCCCCTGGAGCTGCGGAGCGCCCGCCACGTCGAGGTGGACGCCGACCTGGCAGCTGTGGAAGCCGACGTGGTCGGATGGCTCTCCTACCTCCACACCCGCTACGGCCCGTGGGTACACGGGACGACGATGACGGTCCTGGTCTGGGGCCCGGAGCGGGGCATGGAGTATGATGCGGCCACCACGGCCGCCGTCGGCGCCCTTGAGCACGAGGTCTTCCACAGCTGGTTTGGGCGGGGCGTCAAGCCGGCCCGGGCGTCGGATGGTTGGATCGACGAAGCGTGGACGACATGGAGCACGGCATCGAGGCGTAGCGACGAGCCCCGCTTCGGGGCCAGCGATCTGGGGCTGGACGACGACGCCGTCCTGCTCTGCCCCCCGCACCCGTGGAGTCGCCACACCCCGGCCGCATCGTACGCCGCAGGGTCGCGGCTGTTCTCCGGGATGGCCGCCCTCCTGGGCGGCCCGGACCGGCTGCGCTCGGCCATGGCCGGGTTCTATGTCGCCCACCGCGGCGGGTTGGTGACCACCGACGACCTCCAGCGCCACCTCCAACGCCACACCGAGGTGGACATCGACCCATGGTGGACCCGCTACGTCCACGGCCAGAGCTGAGCAGCTTCGTCCGCGGGCCAGGCGCCCGCCCGGGCGAAAGATGACAGAGCGGGGAACATCGGGTCACCGAGGCCCCACGAGGGTTCGGACGCCATTGTCGGGGGCAGACACTGACCATGAGCATCGATCTCCACCCTGCCGACCACCCACCCTCGGAGCTCAAGAAGCACGACTTCGACCTGATCGTCCTCGGCGCCGGGTCAACCGGGGAGAACGTGGCGTCGCGCGCCATCGCCGGTGGCCTGAGCGTGGCCGTGGTGGAGGCAGAGCTGGTCGGCGGCGACTGCTCCTACTGGGCGTGCATGCCGAGCAAGGGCCTGCTCCGCTCCGGTGAGGTGCTCCACGATGCCAGGCGGGTGGGAGGGGCGGCGGAGGCGGTGACCGGAGACCTCGACGTCGTCGCGGTCCTGGCCCGCAGGAACAAGTTCAACAGCGGCTTCGACGACGCGTCACAGGTCAGTTGGCTGGTGGGGGCCAAGGCCACGTTCGTGCGTGGCCAGGGTCGTCTCAGCGGCGAGCGAAAGGTGACGGTCACCGGCGCCGACGGTTCGACCGCGGAGCTGACTGCTCGCCATGCGGTAGCGCTCTGTGTCGGGAGTGCGCCGGCGATGCCGCCTATCGATGGGCTGTCCGACGTCGGGGCGTGGACCAACCGGGAGGCCACCAGCTCGGAGACGGTGCCTGGCCATCTGATCGTGCTCGGCGGTGGTGTCGTCGGGGTGGAGATGGCCGCCGCGTGGTCGTCGCTGGGATCGAAGATCACCCTCCTCGAAGGAGCCGGGCAGCTCCTTCCCGCCTACGAGCCCAAGGCCGGCGAGCTGCTCGGCGCGTCGCTGCGCGACGCGGGTGTCAACGTCCGTGTCGGGGTCAAGATGGTAGCCGCCCGCCGGGAAGGGGCGACGGTGACGGTGACCCTGGACGGCGGCGAGGAGATCTCCGGCGACGAGCTCCTCATCGCCGTGGGGCGCAAACCCAAGACGGTCGATGTCGGGCTGGACACCATCGGTGTCGAGGCCGGGCATTGGCTCGAGGTCGACGACTCGATGACGGTGACGGCCGTCGATGGTGGCTGGCTCTATGCCGTCGGCGACTGCAACGACCGGGCCAAGTTGACCCACATCGGCAAATACGAGGCTCGCGTGGCCGGCGACGTGATCGCCGCTCGGGCCAAGGGGGACGCTGACGCCGGGACCCCGGCGCCGTTCAGCGCTCATGCGGCGACAGCCACACACCGGGCGGTGGCGCAGGTGGTGTTCACCGATCCCCAGGTCGGCTCGGTCGGTCTGACCGAAGCCGCAGCCCTCGACGCCGGCCTCACCGTCCGCGTCGTCGACTACGACATGGGCGCCATCGCCGGGTCCGTCCTCTACGCCGACGGCTACCAGGGCTGGGCCAACCTGGTGGTCGACACCGACCGCAACGTGGTGGTCGGCGCTACTTTCGTCGGGCCCAACGCGGGCGAGCTGGTCCACGCCGCCACCGTCGCCGTGGTCGGCGAGGTGCCCCTCGAGCGGCTGTGGCACGCCGTCCCCTCGTACCCGACCATCAGCGAGATCTGGTTGCGCCTGCTCGAGACCTGGGGGCTGTGACGGCGGGGATGGGACCCCGCTGGTCAGACGATCAGACGTTCTGGATCTTGATCTCGATGTCGACGCCGGCCGGCAGCTCGATGCGCTGCAGTGAGTCCACCGTCTTCGGCGTGTGCTCGACGATGTCTATGAGGCGCTTGTGCACCCGCATCTCGAAGTGCTCCCGGCTGTCCTTGTACTTGTGCGGGCTGCGGATCACGGTGTAGCGATTCTTCTCCGTGGGCAGGGGCACCGGGCCCCGCACCTTGGCCTGGGTTCGAAGCACCGTCTCCACGATCTTCTTCGTGGACTGATCGATGATCTCGTGGTCGTAGGCCTTGAGGCGAATGCGGATCCGCTGCTTGTCAGCCACAGGAGAGAACCAGGGAGCACATGGGCGTCCTTCTTTCGAGATGGGATGTCAAAGAGCTGCAGGTGATGCGAGAAAACCAGGTTAGCTACTGGACAGTCAGTGCTACTTAACAGTCAGTGCTACTTAACAGTCAGTGTTACTTGATGATCTTGGTGACGCGACCGGAGGCAACCGTGCGGCCACCCTCCCGGATGGCGAAGCGGAGGCCCTCGTCCATGGCGATGGGCTTGCCCAGCTCGACCTTCATGGTGGTGTTGTCGCCGGGCATGACCATCTCGGTGCCCTCATTGAGGGTTATGGAACCGGTGACGTCGGTGGTGCGGAAGTAGAACTGCGGCCGGTAGTTGTTGAAGAACGGCTTGTGCCGGCCGCCCTCTTCCTTGTTCAGGACGTAGACGTTGGCCTCGAAGTCGGTGTGTGGCGTGATGGAGCCGGGCTTGCACAGCACCTGACCGCGCTCGACATCCTCTTTCTTGGTGCCTCGCAGCAGGGCCCCGATGTTGTCGCCGGCCTCGCCCTGGTCAAGGATCTTTCGGAACATCTCCACGCCGGTGCAGACCGTCTTCTGGGTGGTGCGCAAACCCACGATCTCGATCTCCTCCCCCACCTTGATCCTGCCCTGCTCGACCTTGCCGGTCACCACCGTGCCGCGCCCCTGGATGGTGAAGACGTCCTCGATGGGCATGAGGAACGACTTGTCGAGCTCACGTACCGGCTCGGGCACGAACGAGTCGACGGCGTCCATCAGCTCGACAATCTTCTCCTCCCACTCCTTGTCGCCCTCGAGGGCCTTGAGCGCCGAGACCCGGATCACCGGGGTGTCATCGCCGGGGAACTCGTAGAAGTCGAGCAGCTCTCGGACCTCGAGCTCCACCAGGTCGAGCAGCTCCTCGTCGTCTACCGCGTCGGCCTTGTTCAGGGCCACGACGATGGAGGGGACGCCGACCTGGCGGGCCAGGAGCACGTGCTCACGGGTCTGAGCCATCGGGCCGTCGGCTGCCGAGACGACCAGGATGGCGCCGTCGATCTGAGCAGCGCCGGTGATCATGTTCTTGATGTAGTCGGCGTGACCCGGCATGTCGACGTGGGCGTAGTGCCGGTTCGCCGTCTGGTACTCGACGTGGGAGATGTTGATGGTGATGCCACGCTGGCGCTCTTCGGGTGCCTTGTCGATCTGATCAAAGGCCATGAACGTGGTGCCGCTCGGGTCGCGCTCGGCCAGCACCTTGGTGATGGCCGCCGTCAAGGTCGTCTTGCCATGATCGATGTGACCCATGGTCCCGATGTTGAGGTGAGGCTTGTTGCGGTCGAACTTCTGCTTGGCCATGAAAGGAAATCGCTCCTGTAGGAACCGGCAACGCTGCCGGGTTCTGACGCGGTCATCAAGGTTACTGGTTTCGCACGGACCGGACACCCGCCCGGTGGTTCTCCTGAGGCTGGGACTACTCGCCCCGTACCCGGGCGACGATCTCCGTGGCGACGGAGGTCGGAACCTCTTGGTACGAGTTGAACTGCATGGTGTAGGTCGCCCGGCCCTGGGTGCGTGACCGCAGGTCGGTAGCGTAACCGAACATCTCGGCCAGGGGCACCTGCGCTCTGACGACCTGGGTGTTGCCCAACTGGTCCATCCCCTCAACCCGGCCTCGCCGGGACGAGATGTTGCCGATGACGTCACCCATGTAGTCCTCGGGGGTGCGGACCTCGACGGCCATGACAGGCTCGAGGAGGATGGGATGCGCCTTGCGGGCCGCGTCCTTGTAGCACATCGATCCGGCGATCTTGAACGCCATCTCCGAGGAGTCGACGTCGTGGTAGGAGCCGTAGGTCAGCGTGGCGCGGATGTCGACCGTCGGATACCCGGCAAGGACGCCGGACTGCATGGCGTCTTGGATCCCGGCGTCGACCGATGGGATGTACTCCTTGGGAATCATGCCGCCGGAGATCTTGTCCACGAACTCGTAGCCACCGCCCGGCCCGGTGGGCTCAAGGGTGAGGACCACATGGCCGTACTGGCCCTTGCCCCCGGTCTGGCGGATGTAGCGGGTCTCGACCTTGGTGACCGTGTCCTTGACCGTCTCCCGGTAGGCAACCTGGGGCTTGCCCACGTTGGCATCGACCCGGAACTCACGCAGCATCCGGTCGACCAGAACCTCGAGGTGCAACTCGCCCATCCCGCCGATGATTGTCTGGTTGGTCTCCTCATCGCTGTGCACCTGGAAGGTGGGGTCCTCCTCCGACAGCGACTGGAGAGCGCGCGACAGCTTGTCCTGGTCGACCTTGGTCTTCGGCTCGACGGCGACGTGGATGACCGGCTCGGGGAAGTCGAGCGACTCGAGGACGATGGGGGCGTTCGGATCGCAAAGGGTGTCACCCGTGGTCGTCTGCTTCATACCCACCAGGGCGACGATGTCGCCGGCGAAAGCCACCTCGCGCTCCTCCTGCGATGAGGCATGCATCTGCAGGATGCGCCCTGGGCGCTCCTTGCGGTCCTTGGTGGAGTTCAGGATGGCTGCGCCCTTGGCCAGCTTGCCCGAGTAGACCCGGACGTAGGTCAGCTTCCCGCCCGACTTCGGGTCGGTGCTGATCTTGAACGCCAGCCCGGAGAACGGCTCCTCGTCGCTGGCATGACGCTCGAGCTCCTCGATGCCCTTCACGTCGAGACCCTTGGTTGCGGTGATGTCGAGCGGCGAGGGCAGGAAGTCGACGACGGCGTCGAGCATGGGCTGGACGCCCTTGTTCTTGAACGCGGAGCCACACAGGATGGGGACCACCTGACTGGAGATGGTGGCGGCCCGCAGTGCCCGGCGGAGGTCGCCTGCGGTGATCTCCTCGTCGCCCAGGAACTTCTCGGTGAGGACGTCGTCGTAGTTGGACAGGATGTCCACCAGGGTCGTCCGATAGCGGTCGGCGTCGGTCTGGAGCTCGGAAGGGATGTCCTTGATGGAGAAGGTCTCCCCCTTGGTGGCCGTCTCGTCGTCCCAGATGATGGCCCTCATCTTGATGAGGTCGATCAGGCCGACGAAGTTGCTCTCCGAGCCGATGGGCAGCTGGACCACCGCGACCTGGGCGTCCAGGCGGTCGGTGATCATGTCGACGCAGCGGTAGAAGTCGGCACCGATGCGGTCCATCTTGTTGATGAAGCACATGCGCGGCACGTGATACTTGTCCGCCTGGCGCCAGACCGTCTCGGTCTGCGGCTCGACGCCGGCTACCGCGTCGAACACGGCGATGGCGCCGTCGAGGACGCGCAGCGACCGCTCCACCTCGACGGTGAAGTCCACGTGACCGGGGGTGTCGATGATGTTGATCCGGGAGCCGTTCCACTCACACGTCGTGGCCGCGGAGGTGATGGTGATCCCCCGCTCCTGCTCCTGGACCATCCAGTCCATGGTCGCCGCGCCCTCGTGGACCTCACCGATCTTGTAGTTGCGACCGGTGTAGAACAAGATGCGCTCGGTCGTGGTGGTCTTGCCCGCGTCGATGTGGGCCATGATCCCGATGTTGCGGATCTTGGCCAGGGGCATCGTTCGGATTGCTGTCGCTTCAGCCATTGCTGCCTCTCGCTGCGCTCGCTCGGCCCACGGCTCATCGCCGCCGGGGGCCACCACCTCGTACCTACGGGGGGCGCCGTCTTGTGCTTTCTGGGGAACGGCGCGGGGCCAGATCGATGCGGCCCCTCAGCCGTTGTTCCATTGTGCCGGACTGCGGTGAAGATGCGGTCCGGTTTTGGTCCCGGCAGACACACCGGGACCAAGCGGCGTCAGCGGTGACGCCGTTGAGGGTCCGGCGGACCCTTACCAGCGATAGTGCGCGAAGGCCTTGTTGGACTCCGCCATCTTGTGGAGATCCTCGCGACGCTTGACCGCGGAACCGACATTGTTGGAGGCGTCGAGCAGCTCGGCGGCCAGCTTCTCTGCCATGGTCTTCTCCCGCCGCTGCTCGGAGTAACCAACCAGCCAGCGGATGGAGAGGGTGGTGGCACGGCGAGGGCGAACCTCGACGGGAACCTGGTAGGTGGCGCCACCGACCCGGCGGCTGCGCACCTCGAGTTGAGGTTTGGTGTTGTCCATGGCCCGCTTCAGCGTGGCGATGGGCTCATTGCCCGTCTTGTCCTTGATGGTGTCGAGAGCTTCGTAGACGATGCGCTCCGCCAAGCTGCGCTTGCCGCTCTTGAGCACCTTGTTGACGATCTGGGTGACCAGCACGGAGCGGTAGATCGGGTCGGGCAGCAGCTCCCGACGTTGAGCGGGTCCCTTGCGGGGCATTGCGGTACCTAGCCCTTCTTGGCGCCGTAGCGGCTACGGGCCTGCTTGCGATCACGGACACCGGAGGTGTCGAGCGTGCCGCGGATGATCTTGTAGCGAACGCCGGGAAGATCCTTCACACGACCTCCACGCACGAGGACGATCGAGTGCTCCTGGAGGTTGTGTCCCACCCCGGGTATGTAGGCCGTTATCTCGGTACCGCTCGTCAGCCGGACGCGGGCCACCTTGCGCAGCGCCGAGTTCGGCTTCTTGGGCGTGGTGGTGAACACACGCGTGCACACGCCGCGTCGCTGCGGGGCTCCACCCAGGGCCGGGCTCTTGGTCTTCTCAGACTTCTGCTCGCGACCCTTTCGGACCAGCTGTGCAATGGTGGGCATGCAACCTCTCGGCTTGTCGGGTCCGGGCCTAACGCAACAGAGAAGTGATGCGCGCCACGGCTGGCCACTTGGCCGAACGCCATGCTAGCGGCTCGTGGAGGTGCGACAAGATCGCCCAGCACCGAGCCGGGGCCGCCTCGCGTGAGTCAGCCGACGGGTCGCGTCAGCGCCAGCCCCTGCAGCGGGGACGGATGCGGCCGTGAACGGGGACCGATAGGAGGTCTCCCGGCTAGGAGGCACTCTCTTCACCGCTGGCGCCGAAGCCCTGCGCCGGCGCATCGCCCCCATCGTCACCGGAAACGGCTGACAGGTTGGGGTACCCGGCGCCCTCCCCGTCGGCACCATTGCCGATGGAGGCCAACCAGGCGGCCAGATCCTCGGTCCCGCCTTCCTCCTCGGATGACCAGAAGGTCATGTGCTCGGCCTCGGGCGCATCCATCACCAGGTCCCGGTAACGGGACATGCCCGTACCGGCGGGGATGAGCTTGCCGATGATGATGTTCTCCTTGAGACCGAAGAGCTGGTCGGACTTGCCTTCGATCGCCGCTTCGGTCAACACCCGGGTGGTCTCCTGGAACGAGGCTGCCGACAGCCAGCTCTCGGTGGCCAGTGACGCCTTGGTGATCCCCATCAGCTCGGGGCGACCCTCGGCCGGACGCTTGCCCTCCGACACCAGCTGGCGGTTGGCCTCAGCGTAGCTGCGGGAGTCGACCCGCTCCCCGGGCAGGAACGGCGATTCGCCCTGCTCGGCGACCAGCACCCGGCGCAGCATCTGGCGGACGATGAGCTCGATGTGCTTGTCGTGGATCGAAACACCTTGATCCCGGTAGACCTGCTGAACCTCGCTCACCAGGTACTGCTGGGTCTCCCGGATGCCCTTGATGTCGAGTAGCTGCTTGGGGTCCTTGGGACCGTCGACGATGGCATCCCCAGCACCAACCTCGGCCCCCTCGGTGATGCCGTCGGCCAGCTTGGCCCGAAGGTTGACGTTGTAGATGTCCTCATCGCCGTCGTCGCCCACGACGGTGACCCGGCGGGCGTTGTCCTCCTCGGTGATGCGCACCACGCCCGAGGTGCGCGACAGGATGGCCGCCCCCTTGGGGGTCCGGGCCTCGAACAGCTCCACGACTCGGGGAAGGCCGTGGGTGATGTCCTCGCCGGCGATGCCTCCGGTGTGGAACGTTCGCATCGTCAGCTGCGTACCGGGCTCCCCGATGGACTGGGCGGCGATGACGCCGACCGCCTCGCCGAGCTCGATGTGGAGGTTGGTGGCCAGCGAGCGGCCGTAACAGGCGGCGCAGATGCCGTGCTCGGCCTCACAGGCCAGGACCGAGCGGCACAGCAGCTCGACGACCGTGGGATCGTCCCGGAGGATCACCATCAGCTCGGGACTGATCTGGGTCCCGGCGGGGATGACGGTGCCGTCCGACAGGGCAACCTGGCGCGCCAGGTGGCGTCCGTCGATACGCGTCTCCAGGTAGGAGCGAACCTTCTCGTCATCGGGTTGGATCTCCCGGATCCAGATGCCCCGTGTGGTCCCGCAGTCGTCCTCCCGGATGATGAGCTCCTGGGCGACATCGACCAGACGTCGGGTCAGGTAGCCGGAGTCGGCGGTCCGCAGCGCAGTGTCGGCCAGGCCCTTGCGGGCTCCGTGGGTGGAGATGAAGTACTCGAGCACTGACAGGCCCTCCCGGAAGGAGGACAGGATGGGGCGGGGGATCATCTCGCCTCGGGGGTTGGAGACCAAGCCCTTCATACCGGCGATCTGACGCACCTGCTGGGGGTTCCCTCGAGCGCCGGAGTCCACCATCATGTCCAGCGGGTTGTAGGCGATGGCGTGGAGGGCGTCCTCCATGGCCCGACCGACCTCGGAGTTGGCCGAGGTCCAGATCTCGATCTCCTTCTGGCGGCGCTCGTCATCGGTGATGATGCCCCGTTTGAACTGTGACTCGGCCTTTTGGGCCTCGGCCTCGTAGCGGGCGATGATGTCCGCCTTGGTGGGCGGGGTCCGCACGTCGTTGATGGAGATGGTCAATCCCGACTGGGCGGCGAAGCGGAAGCACAGGTTCTTGATCTTGTCCAGGCTCTCCGCAACCATCACCCGCGGGTAGCGATCGGCCAACACCTCAACGATGGAGCCGATGCTGCGGTTGCGCTTGCCGACGACGTCGTTGACGAAGGGGAAGTCGTCTGGCAGGGCGGTATTGAAGATGATCCGCCCCGGGGTCGTCTCGATGGCCTCGAAGGCGGCAGCGTCAGCCACAACGTCAGCGCCGCTGGGATCGCCCGGCGAAGCGCTCTCGGCACCGTTGACGCCAGCATCCGAGCTCGCCCCGGCGGAGGCACCGCCAGCGACGACCTGCGGGCGCCGCCAGGTGATCCGGGCATGCAGGTCAAGGTCACCGGCTTCATACGCCCGCTCAATCTCGTGGAGATGACGGAACACCCGCCCCTCACCACCGGCGCCGTCCTTGACCAAGGTCAGGTAGTAGGCGCCATAGACCATGTCCTGGGTGGGCGTGACGATGGGGCGTCCGGTGGCGGGCGACAGGATGTTGTTGGCCGACAGCATCAGGATCCGAGCTTCGGCCTGGGCTTCGGTGGACAGCGGCAGGTGCACGGCCATCTGGTCGCCGTCGAAGTCGGCGTTGAACGCCGTGCACACGAGTGGGTGGATCTGGATGGCCTTGCCTTCGACCAGGATGGGCTCGAAGGCCTGGATACCCAGCCGGTGCAGGGTGGGGGCCCGGTTGAGGAACACCGGATGCTCCTTGATGACCTCCTCGAGGACATCCCAGACCTGGGCCCGGCGGCGCTCGACCATCCGCTTGGCCGACTTGATGTTCTGGGCCAGCTCCAGGTCGACCAGGCGCTTCATGACGAAGGGCTTGAACAGCTCGAGGGCCATCTGCTTGGGCAGGCCACACTGGTGCAGCGACAGGGTGGGGCCGACGACGATGACCGACCGACCGGAGTAGTCGACGCGCTTGCCCAGCAGGTTCTGACGGAACCGGCCCTGCTTGCCCTTCAGCATGTCCGAGAGGCTCTTGAGAGGACGGTTCCCCGGGCCGGTCACCGGCCGGCCACGACGGCCGTTGTCGAACAGGGCGTCGACAGCCTCCTGGAGCATCCGCTTCTCGTTGTTGACGATGATCTCCGGGGCACCGAGATCGAGCAGGCGCTTCAGGCGGTTGTTGCGGTTGATGACCCGGCGGTACAGGTCGTTGAGGTCGGAGGTGGCGAAGCGGCCACCGTCGAGCTGCACCATGGGTCGCAGCTCGGGCGGGATCACCGGCACGGCATCGAGGATCATGGCCCTCGGGTCGTTCGCCCGACGTCCGTGGTCGTCACGGCGGTTGAAGGCGGTGACGATCTTCAGGCGCTTGATGGCCTTCTGCTTGCGCTGCACCGACAACGGTCGACGGCCCTCGGCGGGGTCAATGGCCTCCCGGAGCTTGATCTCCTCCTCATCGAAGTCGATCTCGGCGATCAACTGAGCGATGGCCTCGGCGCCCATGCCGCCCCGGAAGTAGTCGCCGAAGCGATCCTTCAACTCCCGCCACAGCAGCTCGTCCTCGATGATCTTGCGGCTGTGCAGGTTGCGGAACTCATCAAACGAGCGCCGGACGAGGTCCAGCTCGGCCTCGCCGCGCTCGCGGATGCCGGCCAGCTCCTTGTCCACCTGGCGCTGGCGGGCCTTGATCTCGGAGTCCTTGGCGCCGTCGGCCTCGAGAGCGGCAAGCTCCTCCTCGAGCCCCTTGAACCGGCGATCGAGGTCGAGGTCACGGCCCCGCTCGATCTCCCCCAGCTCCTCGGCCATCTCGGCCTCGAGGTTGGGCAGGTCGACGTGGCGCTTCTCCTCGTCGACGAAGGTGACCAGGTTGGCGGCGAAGTAGATGACCTTCTCGAGCTGCTTGGCCTTCAGCTCCTCGCGGGCTTCGGTGCCCATGAGCAGGTAGGCCAGCCACGACCGGGTCCCTCGCAGGTACCAGATGTGCACGACGGGGGCGGCCAGCTCGATGTGGCCCATCCGATCGCGCCGGACCTTGGACCGGGTCACCTCCACGCCGCAGCGCTCGCAGATGATCCCCCGGAACCGAACCCGCTTGTACTTGCCGCAGTAGCACTCCCAGTCCTTGGTCGGACCGAAGATCTTCTCGCAGAACAACCCATCCTTCTCAGGACGCAGCGTGCGGTAGTTGATGGTCTCCGGCTTCTTCACCTCACCGTTGGACCAGGTGCGGATGGCGTCGGCCGTGGCCAGGCCGATGCGGAGCTGTTCGAAGTTGTTGACGTCAAGCATGGGTGACGAGCCCTTTCGTCAGGAGGTGCTCCCCGCCACGTCGGCCGCTGAGGACAGCGGGCCTACCGGAGCAAGGGAGGTGGGCGCCGGAGATACCGGCCCGGTCAACTTGGGGGAGCGAGCTCTCGCTGCGTCCCACTACGGGAGGTGGCACCGCTAGAAGCCGCGCTCGCTGGCCCGCCGTGCGTCCTCCTCATCGGAGCCACGCTCGGGACGACTGATGTCGATCCCCAGCTCTTCAGCGGTGCGGAACACATCTTCGTCCAGCTCGCGCATCTCGATCTGCTCGCCGGTGGTGGAGAGGACCTCCACGTTGAGGCACAGGCTCTGCATCTCCTTGATGAGCACCTTGAAGCTTTCTGGGATGCCCGGCTCAGGGATGTTCTCGCCCTTGACGATGGCCTCGTAAACCTTGACCCGCCCGAGGACGTCGTCGGACTTGATGGTGAGCAGCTCCTGGAGAGCGTATGCCGCGCCGTAGGCTTCCAGGGCCCAGACCTCCATCTCCCCGAAGCGCTGCCCACCAAACTGGGCCTTGCCCCCGAGGGGCTGCTGGGTGATCATGGAGTACGGGCCGGTGGCCCGGGCGTGGATCTTGTCGTCCACCAGGTGGTGGAGCTTCAAGATGTAGGCGTAGCCCACGCTGATCGGGTTGTCATAGGGAAGCCCGGTCCTCCCGTTGTAGAGCATGGTCTTGCCATCGGCGCCGATCAGCCGGCCGGACTCGCCATAGTCCGTCCCGGCCGCCTCCGGGCGGAGGTTCTCGAGGATGTGCTGCATGGTCGGGTGCCTGCCGGCATTCTCCTCCTCGTCCCAATGCGCTCCGTCGAACACCGGGGTGGCGATGTGCACCGATGGCTGACCGACGGGACGGGTCTTGCGCTCCGTGCCCCGCAGAGCCTCCTTGGCCAGATCGTTGCCCTCCCAGCCCCAGCGGGCAGCCCAACCCAGGTGACTTTCGAGCACCTGTCCGACGTTCATCCGGGACGGGACCCCCAGAGGGTTCAGGATGATGTCGACGGAGGTGCCGTCCGCCAGGTGGGGCATGTCCTCGATCGGGAGGATCTTGGAGATGACCCCCTTGTTGCCGTGGCGGCCGGCCAGCTTGTCGCCCTCGGAGATCTTGCGCTTCTGGGCGACGTAGACGCGGACCAGCTGGTTGACGCCGGGCGGCAGCTCGTGGGCGTCCTCCCGGGAGAACAGCCGCACGTCGATGACCTTGCCGGATTCGCCGTGGGGCACCTTGAGGGAGGTGTCCCGAACCTCGCGGGCCTTCTCGCCGAAGATGGCCCTGAGCAGGCGCTCCTCGGGGGTGAGCTCGGTCTCGCCCTTGGGGGTGACCTTGCCCACCAGAACGTCACCAGCGCCCACCTCTGCCCCGATGCGGATGATCCCTCGCTCGTCGAGATCCTTGAGGATCTCCTCGGAAAGATTTGGGATGTCCCTGGTGATCTCCTCGGCACCCAGCTTGGTATCGCGGGCGTCGACCTCGTGCTCCTCCACGTGGATGGAGCTGAGGACGTCGTCCTTGACGAGGCGCTCGGACAGGATGATGGCATCTTCGTAGTTGTAGCCCTCCCAGGGCATGTAGGCCACCAGGAGGTTCTTGCCCAGGCCCAGCTCCCCCATCTCGGTGGCCGGACCGTCGGCCAGGAGGTCGCCCTTCTCGACGACGTTGCCCTCATCAGCGACGATCCGCTGGTTGAGGCAGGTGTTCTGGTTGGACCGGCGGAACTTGGCCAGCCGGTAGACCTTGCGACCCAGCGCCGTGCCGGCCCAATCGGTCTGACCCGGCCGGTAATCGATGGTGACGTGCTCACCGCCCACCTCGACGACGACCCCTTTGCCCTCGGCCAGGAGAGTGTCGCCGGCATCACCGGCGGCCCGAGCCTCGACGCCAGTGCCCACGAAGGGGGCCTCCGGCTTGAGCAACGGGACTGCCTGCTTCTGCATGTTGGCGCCCATCAGCGCCCGGTTGGCGTCGTCGTGCTCGATGAAGGGGATGAGCGCAGTGGAGATGGACACGATCTGCTTGGGGGAGATGTCCATCAGGTCCACCTCTGCGGGCGGCACGAAGTCGACCTCGCTGGTGGTGCCGTAGCTGGTCCCCCCGGCGCCGACCCGCACGCCCGGTCCCTGCGGCGCCCGCCGCACGAGGATGCGGTCCTCGATGAGGGTGCCGTCGTCGGCCAGCTTGGCATTGGCCTGGGCGATGACGAACTCCTCCTCCTCGTCTGCGGCCAGGTACTGGATGTCGGTGGTGACCCGCCCGTCGAGCACCTTGCGGTATGGCGTCTCGATGAAGCCGTAGGAGTTGATCCGCCCGAAGCTGGCCATGTGGCCGATGAGACCGATGTTGGGGCCCTCGGGGGTCTCGATGGGGCACATGCGGCCGTAGTGGGAGGTGTGGACGTCCCGCACCTCGAACCCGGCCCGCTCCCTGGAGAGCCCACCGGGGCCCATGGCGGAGAACCGGCGCTTGTGGGTCAGGCCCGACAGGGGGTTGGTCTGGTCCATGAACTGGCTGAGCTGGGAGGTTCCGAAGAACTCCTTGATGGCCGCCACCACGGGGCGGATGTTGATGAGCGTCTGGGGGGTGATTGCCTCGACGTCCTGGGTGGTCATGCGTTCCCGCACCACCCGCTCCATGCGGGACAGACCGACCCGGACCTGGTTCTGGATGAGCTCGCCGACCGAGCGGATGCGGCGGTTGGCGAAGTGGTCCTGATCGTCGAGGCGGTAGCCCGACTCGCCCTGGGCCAGGTGGAGCAGGTACGAGCAGGCGGCCAGGATCTCGGCGCGGGACAGCACGCCCTGGTGCTCCTCGGGCATCTCCAGATCCACCCCGTAGAGATCCGATGCCTTGGCCAGCTCCGGCCCGAGCTTGCGGTCGAGCTTGTAGCGGCCGACGCCGGTCAGGTCGTAGCGCTTGGGGTTGAAGAAGGCGTTCTCGAAGTACACCCGGGCCGACTCGGCCGAGGGAGGCTCGCCGGGGCGGGCCCGCTTGTAGATCTCCAGCAGGGCCTCCTCCTGGGTGGGAGCCAGCTCGCGCTCCTTCTCCCACTGCCCCTCGAGAAAATCGAAGTGGCGAACGAAACGCTCAAGGAAGCCCTCGTCGGTGTATCCCAACGCCCGGAGCAGGACGAACAGGCTGAGGCGGCGCTTGCGGGCGACGCGGGACCCGGCGGTGATGTCTTTGCCGGGCTTGGCCTCGACGTCGAACTCGATCCATTCGCCCCGATACGGATGGATGGTGCCGGTGACCACGGTCTTGACGTCGCGGCCGGGCTGAAAGATCACCCCGGGAGAGCGGACGAGCTGGGAGACCACCACCCGCTCCGTGCCGTTGATGATGAAGGTCCCTTTGTCCGTCATCATGGGAAAGTCCCCCATGAAGACGGTCTGCTCCTTGATCTCGCCCGTGTTGGCGTTTTGGAACTGCGCGCGCACGAAGAT
Organism: Actinomycetota bacterium; assembly: GCA_030945745.1. Classification (GTDB taxonomy): domain Bacteria; phylum Actinomycetota; class Acidimicrobiia; order Acidimicrobiales; family Palsa-688; genus JALZAH01. The sequence continues at coordinate 13,934 of JALYZO010000167.1, read as the reverse complement.
CGGCGCGGCGTACGTCATGTCCTTTTCCTTGCACTCCTCCACCGTGAACTTCGGCGGCGGACGCAGGTCAGGATCCTGGGGATCGAAGTCCAGGATGAGCTTGAGGTTGCCCGAGAAGTCCTCGATCGGGCTGATGTCGCGGAACGTGTCCGCCAACCCTTGTTCAAGGAACCACTTGAACGAGTCCCGCTGGACCGAGATGAGGTCGGGCAGCGGCAGAACCTCGGAGAGGTTGGCGAAGGAGAAACGCTCCCGTGAGGCGGGACGAGACGGCAAGGGCCTACTCCTGGGGGAGGACGAGCGGATAGGCCGTGAGGACGCGTCGAAGCCGCGCGAAAGAAGCGGAAGACGCAAGACGGGGGACCACGGCAACTGCCCAGTGTAGGCCGGTGGGCGGAGTAAGGCAAGAGATCTCGCCCAAAGCGCGAGTGGTTGGGTCGAGGGTACGGGAAAGCCCCCCGATCGGTCAAGGATTACCTGCTCAGGGATCGCGTCGCTGCGGCCGGCAAGCACCCCGAGCCAAGGTCACCCACCGTATCGGACCCTCGTCGGGCCACCCGGCAGGTCCTACCCTGCGTCCCGGGAGCAGATAGCGAATGCCGCGACGCTGAGCACGGCACCGTCGTGGCCCTCCACGATCGTGCCCTCAGGATCGACGCAGATGAGGTTGGACACGGACACCTCGGAGAAGTGGATGCCCCAGGGACTTTCGAGAACAGACGGAACCCGGCGACGAGGCGCTGCTTGCGCTATTTGACCTCGACGGTCGCGCCGGCTGCCTCGAGCTGGGCCTTGGCCTTGGCGGCGTCTTCCTTGCTGGCTTTCTCGATGACCGGCTTGGGGGCACCGTCGACCAGATCCTTGGCCTCTTTGAGGCCCAGGCTGGTCAGTGAGCGAACCTCCTTGATCACCTGGATCTTCTTGTCGCCGGCACCGGTGAGGATGACGTCGAACTCGTCCTGCTCCTCGATGGCGGCAGGAGCCTCGCCGCCACCGCCGGCCGGCGCAGCGAGGGCGACCGGCGCTGCCGCGCTGACGCCGAAACGCTCCTCGAAATCCTTCAGCAGCTCGGAGAGCTCAAGAACGGTGAGGCTGGCGATACTGTCGAGAATCTCTTCTTTGGTGGCCATGCGGATGTCCTTCCTGGTCGTCCCCGCCGTCCTCACGAACGGGGTTGTCTCTTTTGCGTCATCGGACGCCGTGTGATGGAGTCACGTCGTCGTCAGGAAATGCGTTCACGGTTGCCGGAGCCGGCGACTCCAGTCGTTTACTCCGAAACGGTCTCGGCTTCCGAGGGGTGTTCGGGAACGGCTTCGGAGGCGTCCTCGGGCGGTGCGGACGGCGCTGCCGCTTCGACCTCTTCGGTCTTGGCGTCGATCAGGGCCCGCAACCCGAATGCCAGGTTCTTGGGAAGGGCCTGCAACAATCCGGCCATCTGCGCCAGTGGGGCGGCAAGTCCGCCGGCCAAACGTCCGAGGAGAACATCTCGCGACGGCAGAGCGGCAAGGGCCGTCGTCTCCGCCGTGCCGATGACCTTGTCGCCGAGCACGCCACCCTTGATGACCAACAGCGGGTTGGTCCCGCTGAAATCACGCAGCACCTTGGCAACTGCGGCCGCGTCACCTTTGACAAAGGTGATTGCCGTGGGGCCCACCAGCATCGGCTCAAGATCGGCCAAACCGGCTTCACGGACGGCCAAACGAGCCAGCGTGTTCTTGTAGACCTTGTACTCGCCACCCACCGGAACGAGGCTCCTCCGCAGGCCGGCAAGCTCCTTGACCTTGAGCCCTCGGTACTCTGTGAGGATGGCAGCGTCAGCGTGGTGCAGACGCTCACGCACCTCGGTGGCCACGGCCACCTTCTCAGCTCTCGGATTGTCCACGGGTCACCTCCTGCGTACGTTTCTCCGGACGCGCGCAGGGCTCCTCGATGGAACCTGCCGCCTCGTCAGGCTGGACCAGACGGCCCACTTGGGCGCCTCCAACAGGCGCACCGGATGTCTCTGGCTGCAAGTGGCGGCAGAGCCGACACTGATGTTGCCTTGCAGTATAGCCGGAGCCGACGGGTTCTTACTTGCGGGCACCCCGTTGGGCGGCGTCGTGGGCGTCGCGGATCTCTGCGGGAATGCGACCTCGGTCGCTGACCTCGTAGCCGGCGCCTCGCGCCCACTCCCGAATTGCCCCGGGATCCTCCCGATTTGCGCCCGTGCGACCCGCCCCAGAAGCAGAACGGGAACGGCGCGACCCCTCCGCTCGACGTGCGGAGGCGATGTAGCCCTGCATCACGTTGTTGAACTCTTCCAGATGGTCTGCGCACAACTCGAAGGCATAATTGGTGCCCTCATACCCGAAGGTCACCGTCTCCACGGCGTTGACGTCATCATCGTCAAGATCACACGTCAACAGAACCTGCATCTTTTGCGCCACGAAATCTCCTTGATCAGACCTTTGATTCGCAGGATGATAGCCGGTGGCGCGACCGCTGCTGCGTCAATCAACAGACGATCCCGGCCATGCGTTCCCTCTGACCTCCCATTGCCGTCTGAACCTCGTAGTATTGGAGCCGACGTGCGGTACTCGAACGTGCAAGAGGTGCCATTCGCTGCGGGTCCCTTAGGAACTGGCGACGATATCGATCGGTGTTCCCGCCGGGATCATGTCCAAGCGCGCCAAGTCGGCGTCATGGAGCCGAATGCATCCGTGAGAGATCTTCGCACCCGTCGAGCCGATGGCATTGTCCGCGCCGGCATCGATCGGTCCGTGGATGGCGACGATGGCGTCGCCCGAGCCTTCCCAATCGGTGATCGTGTCGGAGTGCGCCGATGTCACCAGAACGAAGGGGCCATAGGCTGCATTGGGTGCCGGGACCCGCATCGTCATGAAGTAATGCCCGGTAACGGTCGGGTCGTTGCTCGTACCGACGCCAGCGGGCAGGTCCATGATCGGGGTGCCGGACCGGAGCACCTGCAAGCGGTCGGCGGTCACATCGATGACGATGCGGTAGGGGGTGGAGCTCAGCATCACGTCAGCCCTGGGCACCCACGCAGCAGCCTGATTGGGGCGTTGCGCCAACCGGACCCGCACCCACCCAGCAACCTCGTCGATCACCGGCAGGGCGCTGGGATAGCCGTACCAGGTGGCCGGTATGGTGCTCGTCGGAGGCCCCCCGGGAACGTCAGAGGCCGCCACGGCGCCCGACGTGGCGGCGACCAAGGTCGAGCCGGCCGGAGGGCCTGGCAGGGTCACCGGGGGGGCAGTGGGCGCCGTTGCCACCTTCGGGGGCTCGTGCGCCGGCGGCGCGGCCCGATGGTGCGGCGACCCGCACGCGACCAGGCCGAGGGTGGCAACAAGGACGGCGGCCGCTCGGGATGGCGGTGTCTGCCGACCAAGTCCGCCCGGGTGCCACGCGATTGTGGACAGAGCCTTCACGACGGCCAGACTAGGTTGTGGCAGCGGCGCTCAGGGACTGCGCAGGAACTCCTTGCGCGACCGAAGGCCGAAAGGGTTCTGGCGGTCGGCGAGCGAAGCTCTTAGCTGGTCGGAGCCAGCTCTTCGTCAGGGACCCGCAGCTGGTTGATGTCCACGTCGATGCCCGGACCCATGGTGGAGCTTACGGACACGGACCGGACATAGCGGCCCTTGGCCGCGGCGGGCTTGACCCGGTTGACCTCGTCGATGACGGCGCGAAAATTGGTCAGGAGACCCTGGCGGGCGAAGCTGGCCTTGCCGATCGGCACCTGGACCACGCCGCGCGAACGGGTATCGGCCCGGTACTCGACCCGCCCGCCCTTGAAGTCGGTGACGGCCTTGCCCACGTCGGTGGTGACCGTTCCGGTCTTCGGGTTGGGCATGAGACCTCGGGGGCCGAGCTTGCGGCCCAGGCGACCGACCTGACCCATGAGGTCCGGGGTGGCGATGGCAACGTCGAAGTCGAGGAAGCCGCCATCGACTTGGGCGACCAGGTCGTCGGCGCCTACGACGTCCGCACCTGCGGCTCGGGCTGCCTCCGCCGCCGGCCCATTGGCGAAGACGGCGACGCGCACGGCCTTGCCGGTGCCGGCGGGAAGGGCCACGGTGCCTCGGATGACCTGGTCAGCCTTGCGGGGATCGACCCCGAGACGGATGGCCAACTCGACGGTCTCGTCGAACTTGGCGCCAGCCAGGCTCTTGACCAGGTCCAGTGCTTCACCCGGTGCGTACGCCTGGGTGCGATCGAGACGCATTGCTGCGTCGGTGTACTTCTTGCCTTTCGCCATGGATGGCTCCCTCAGGGTTTGGATGGACGGGGTGAGGTTGTCCCCTGCCTCATCGATGATGGTGAACGGGCACGGCTAGGAGGCGACCGTGACGCCCATCGATCGGGCCGTCCCGGCCACCTGGGCCTTGGCCGACTCCAGGTCGTTGGCATTGAGGTCGGGCATCTTGGTCTGGGCGATCTCGGTCAACTGGGCATCGGTGATGGAACCCACCGTCTCCCGGCCGGTTGTCTGGGCACCCTTGTCGACGCCCGCCGCTTGTCGGATGAGCACCGGCGTCGGGGACGTCTTCAGGACGAAGGTGAACGTCCGGTCCTCGAAGATGGTGATCTCCACGGGAATCACCTGACCGACACGGTCCTCGGTCTGGGCGTTGTACTGCTTCACGAAGTCCATGGTCTGCACGCCGTGGGGACCGAGTGCGGTACCCACCGGCGGGGCCGGGGTGGCCTTGCCCGCAGGCAGCTGGATCTTCACGATGGCGACAACTCGTCGCTTGGCCATAGCTGGTCGGTGCTCCTCTTACGGCTTCGTTGTCTCCGTGGTTGAGCTCGTCACAGCTTCGCCACTTGGGCGAAGTCGAGCTCGACGGGCGTCTCCCGTCCGAAGATGTTGACAAGGACCTTGAGCTTGAGCTGGTCCTCGTTGATCTCGGCGATGGTGCCACTGAAGTCGGCAAAGGGGCCTTCCTTTACCCGCACTGACTCGCCGGTCTCGTACTCCAGGCGGGGACGACTCTTCTTTGGGGCGCCCTCGGCATCATCAGCCTTCACCTGCAGGATGTTCTCCACCTCTCGCCGCGACAGGGGTGAGGGTCGGGCGCCGAGGCCCACGAACCCGGTCACGCCGGGAGTGTTACGGACCACATACCAGGAGTCGTCGTCCAGATCGAGCCGGCACAGCAGGTAGCCGGGGAAGACCTTCTTGGAAACGACCTGCTTGCGGCCGTTCTTGAACTCGATCACGTCTTCCATGGGAATGACGACCTCGAAGATGCGCTCCTCCATGTTCATGGAGGCGATACGGCTCTCGAGGTTGGACTTGACCTTGTTCTCATAGCCGGCGTAGCTGTGGATGACGTACCACCGGCCCGGGCGGTCATAGGGGCTCTCGACCGGTTTCGGGGTATCGGGGACACTCGCCACGGGGGCGGCCGCGGTCTCCCCCAGAGGAGCCACCGTCGGTGCCGAGTCGCCCGCTTCGCCGTTGTGGCCGCCCTCCCCAGGCGCGTCTTGATGAGCGGTGTCGTTATCGGCCATGAGTTAGGTGAAGAGGAAGGTGGCGACCTTGGTGAATGCCAGGTCCAAGCCAAAGATCAGGGCCATGAGCACCACCAGGGTGACGAACACCACGGCCGAGTAGTTGATGGTCTCCGCCCGGCTGGGCCAGACCACCTTGCGCATCTCCACGTTGACCTCGTGGAGGAACTGACGTGGGGTGGCTCTCCGGCGGGACGGGGACGGCGCGGCAGTGGACCGACGCTCGGGCACCTCAGTCGAGACGGCTTCGAACCCGCCGTCGTCGTCGATCGGGCCCTGACCCTCAGAGGATCTGTGTTGTCGGTTGATGCTCACGTATGTGACCTTCCCATGGCGAAAATGGGGAGCAGGGCAGGAGGGACTCGAACCCCCAACCGCCGGTTTTGGAGACCGGTGCTCTGCCAAATTGAGCTACTGCCCTCGGCGGTGACCTGGTTCCGAGGGTACTGCGGGTCCTCGGAGCCTGGCAGGTGTTGCGGTGTTCAAGTCCTTTCTTCTGCCCGGGAGAATAGCACCGGGTGGTCCCTAGCCGTCCGGCGCCCCCCGGCGCGCCGGCCTCCGCCAGGCGCTCAACCGGCCAGGCTGGGCCGGCGGCGGCTCACCCAGACCAGCACGCCAGCGGCCGCTCCGGCGGTGGCCACCGCCACCCCTCCCACGTAGACCGTTCGCCTGCCGCCCGCCGGAGCGCGGCGCGGGGATCCGGCTCGGTCGAGCGACGCCAGGATGGCCGGGAGGACGTCGGGACCCGGCTCCATGCCGACCTCGCTCAACCCCCGGAGGGTCCGACGAAGGCGTCGGTACCGTGCCAGATCGGCTTGGCAACGCAGACAGGTGGTCACGTGGCGTTCGACCCTCGGTCCCGCATCGACGTCACCGGTGGCCAGGGTCGGCAACCACTCGGATGCCACGACGCACTCGGCCCGGCGGCGTGCCAGCTCACCCGGCGCGTGCATCATCGTCCTCGTCGCTCGAGGCGTCCCCGGAGCCGGGTGGAGCATGGATCAAGTCAACCGGGCCCCGTCGCCGTTCGCTGACCGCCGGCGCCTCAGTGAGGTACTCGCGCATCTTGCGCCGGGCCCGATGAAGGCGAACCTTGGCCGCCGCCTCACTGATGTCGAGCTCTGTGGCGATGGACCCGTGCGACAGGTCGTAGATGTCCCGCAGGACGATGACCTGACGGAGGCGGGCCGGCAGCCGGGCCAGCGCTTCAGCCACCACCATCCGGTCCTCCTCGGAGGCGGCGCGGCCTTCGGGGTCGTGATCGGGATGCACGTCGGGAACGACGGCATCATCGCTGAGGGCCTCGGTCCTGGTTCGCGACCGCCGGGACAGGACCGTCGATGCGCAGTTGGCGGTGATCCGGTACAGCCAGGTGGTGAACTGTGCCTCGCCCCGAAACCGGCGCAGCCCCCGATAGGCGCGCAGGTACGCTTCTTGAACTACATCGCTGGCATCCTCGTCGTTGCCGGTCAGCCGGTAGGCCAGCGCATAGCTATCGGCATACGTAGACCGTACGAGTGCCTCCAACGCTGCCCGGTCGCCGGTCCGCGCCGCGGCCACCAGCGGCGCCAGATCCTTCGCCTTCGCCGGTGCTGAGGCCGGCTGGGCGGACAGCGACGGGATCACGCTCACCCCTCAGCGGGTCTCTTTGTGCAGCGTGTGCTGACGCTCCCACCGGCAGTACTTCTTCATCTCGATCCGCTCACGATCGTTCGTCTTGTTCTTCATGGTGATGTAGTTGCGCCGCTTGCATACGTCGCACGCCAAAGTCACCTTGACTCGCTTCTCGTTCTTCGCCACGGTTGTGCCTTCCTCATGTGGCCGGGGTTCCAGCGTAGGGCTTGGGGACGGAGATGCTGCTTCGGTAGCGGCGGTCGGACTTGAACCGACGACAACTCGATTATGAGCCGAGTGCTCTGACCATCTGAGCTACGCCGCCGAGCCCCCTGTCGGAATCGAACCGACGACACCAGCCTTACCATGGCTGTGCTCTGCCGACTGAGCTAAGGGGGCGCGACCAACCCAAAGGGCCGATAGCCGCTCAATGCTATCCGGCCGCACCTCGCCTCGTCGTACGGGCTCATGGACCGGCAATCGGCGGGCCCTAACCTGGTCCGATGGACGTGCGCCTGGCCCGCAGCGAGGACGCCGAGGCCATCCGGGCCATCTACAACCGTGAGGTCCTGAACGCCTGGGTGACCTTTGACATCGTGGAGCGGACGGTGGACGAGCAGCAGAGGTGGCTCGACGAGCACAGCGGCGCCCATCCGGCGGTCGTGGCCACGGACGCCAGAGGTCGGGTAGCAGGCTTCGGGTCGCTGTCCCCCTATCGTTCGCGGCCGGCTTACAGGACGACCGTCGAGGACTCCGTCTACGTCCACAGCGGGGCGCGCGGCCAAGGCGTCGGCCAGGCCATCCTGACGCGCCTGGTCGACCTTGCCGAGTCCCACGGCTTCCACGCCATCATGGCCCGGATCGTCGGCGGTCACGAGGCGTCGATCCGGCTGCACCAGGATTGCGGCTTCGAGCTTGTCGGCGTCGAACGCCAGGTCGGCCGCAAGTTCGGCAAGTGGCTCGACGTCGCCCTGATGCAAAAGCTGCTCTGACCTGGTTCGTCACCGCGCTGGTGGTAGACACAAAGCGTGCACACCGGTGATCAGGCACCCGACTTCGAGCTGGCCGACGAGAACGGGGTCAGCAGGAGCCTGCATGAGCTGTTGGCGGACGGTCCGGTGGTCCTGTTCTTCTATCCCGCGGCCATGACGGCGGGGTGCACGGCCGAAGGCTGCCACTTCCGGGACCTCAAGGCCGAGTTCTCCGCGCTGGGCGCCCAGCGGGTCGGGGTGTCCGCCGATGACGTGGCCAAGCAGAAGCAGTTCGCTGACAGGTACGAGCTCGATTTCCCCCTCCTCTCCGACGTCGATCGCCAGGTGGCAGAGGAATACGGGGTGCGGCGCAGCTTCGGGCCCTTGCCGACCAGGCGGGCCACCTTCGTCATCGGAACCGACGGTCGCATCCTCGAGATCATCAAGTCGGAGGTGCGCATGAGCGTCCATGCCGATCGCGCCCTCAAGGTGCTCGCCACAGCGGCGCCCGCGTAGGGGTCAGGCGCGAGGCGGGCGGATGACACCGTCCTGGACGACGGACATGGCCAGGCGCCCGTCGAGGGTGAAGATCTGGCCCATAGCCAGACCCCGGCCGTTGGTGGCCGACGGGCTGGTCTTGCTCGTAGAGTCATCCACTGATCGGCCCGGAACGGCCGATGGAACCACATGGCGCGCGCATCTGCGGCTCGACCGGGGCCGACGCCCCGGAACAGCTCAGATCGGGTTGACGAACGCCACCGTGCTGGCCACCTACCCCCACACCGCGACCGAGCCAGCCCTGCCCTCCTACGTCTACCGGTAGGGGGGCCTGGCCGTCGGCCGGCTCGAGCCTCAGTTGACCTGGCGATTCTCCTCTTCCCAGAACTCGGCACGCAGCTTGAACTTCTGCAGCTTGCCGGTGGCCGTCCGCGGCAGGGTGTCGCGGAGCTCCACCCGCTTGGGGCACTTGTAGCCGGCCAGGAGCGTGCGGACGTGGGCGATGAGCTCCTCAGAGGTGAGCTCCTCCCCCGGGACCACGGTGACCAGGGCGGTGACCAGCTCGCCCCACTTGTCGTCGGGCACCCCGATGACCGCCACCTCCGCCACCTTGGGATGGGAGAACACGGCGTCCTCGACCTCGATCGACGACACGTTCTCCCCACCCGTGATGATGACGTCCTTCTTGCGATCGGAGATCTGCAGATAGGCCTCCTCGTCCACCAGACCACCGTCGCCGGTACGGAACCATCCATCAACGAGGACCTCGGCGGACGCCTCCGGCTGCTGCCAGTACCCCTCCATCACCGTGTTGGAGCGAACCAGGATCTCGCCCTCGGCGTCGGTCTTGACCCTCGTGCCAATCACCGGGGCCCCGGCCCGGACGAGCTTGCGAGCCCGGTCCTCCCCGGAGAGATGATCCCACTCCGCCCGGCTTCGGTTCATGGTGACCAGGGGCGATGTCTCGGTCAGGCCGTAGATCTGGATGAACTCCCACCCGAGCTCGGACTCCACCTGCTCGATGGTCCGGCTCGGCGGCGGAGCCCCGGCCACGATGATGCGCACCCGATCCCGCCCCGGGATGGGACCGTCCCAGTCCGGGGCGGCGCCCAGCACGGCGCTGACCACGGCCGGAGCGGCGCAAGCGACGGTCACCCCGTGTTGGGCCACCCGGCGGAGGATCTCCAAACCGTCGATCTTGCGGATCACCACCTGGGGGGCACCGACACCGACCGTCGCCCACAGCATGCCCCACCCGTTGGCATGAAACATCGGGAGGGTGTGGAGGTAGACGTCCCGGTCGGTGACCGCGGCATGCCAGCCGAAGGAGGTGGCATTCACCCAGCAGTTGCGATGGGTCAGCATCACGCCCTTGGGACGCGCCGTCGTTCCCGACGTGTAGTTGAGGGTGGCCAGCGCTGATTCGTCGCTCTCCCACGGCTCCGGCTCGACCCCGTAGCGGTACAGCTCCTCGTCAGACTCGGTCCCGATGACGAAGCGGGGACCGTCCACGTTCACGCTCGACAGGGCGTCGTCGAGCTCGGGGTCGACAATGAGCACCTTGGCCCCGGAGTGCTCGACGATGTAGCCGACCTCGGCGGCGCTCAGGCGGAAGTTGATCGGGACCAGGGTCCGGCCGTAGCCGCTGACCCCGGTGAAGGCGGTGAGGAGGCGGGCGGCGTTGTGTGACACCACGGCGACCCGCTCGCCCCGGCCAACGCCGAGGGCGTCAAGCCCGGCGGCCTGGGCCTTGGCCCGGCGGGCCAGCTCCCCGAATGACAGGGGACCCCACGACTCGGCCGGCTGGTCCGGCTCGTCGATGACCCCCACCCGATCGGGGTAGACAGTAGCGGCCCGCTCAAGGAAATCGGCAACGTTGAACGGCACGAGCACGGTCTGGACCCTCCTCCGCCGGGGGTCCATGGCGACCTCGGCATCCGGACCTGATACTACGGCTGATGCTGGCGCGCCACAGCCTCACAGCTCATGGAGGTAGTAGCGCACGCCGGTGGGATCGCTGCAGGTTGCCGTGATCCCGTAAGGCTGGGCCTGGGGCTCGGTCGCGGTCCCTCCCAGGGTCCGGATGCGAGCCACCGCCTCGGTCAGATCATCAACCAGGTAGCTGGGGACGACCGTCGCCACGGGTGCGCCACCGTGCATACCGATCATCGGGGCGGTCCCGATCACCTGCGCACCGTCGGCCACGTTGCCTGGCGCGTAGGTCCACCCGAGGACCGCACCGAAGAACGCCCGGGCCCGGGCACCGTCGACCACCTCGATGGTGAGGTAGGTCACGTCACCGTGGTGAGCGCCGTTGATCGCCGGACGCTGCTCATCGGCGCCGCCTTCGTGCAGGGCGAACGCCATGCCCTGGTCGTCCGTACAGTCGGCGTGTCGACCGTACGGCGTGTCGGTCGGCACCGGGGCCCGGCCCCCGGCAGCCCTCACCCGCTCGGCGGCGGCATCGACGTCGTGAACGGCGAACGACAGGAAGGCGGTGGGGTGATCGAGGGGCCGACCGCCCTTCGCCAAGGCCACCGAGCCCACCACGCCCTGAGCCGGCACCACCCCCTCCCGCAGCCGCGAGTGGTCGCCGGCGGGCGTGTAGCGCCACCCGAGCACCGAGGCGAAGAAGTCGGCGGAGACCTCGTCGTCGAACACCCACAGGGAGATGTAGCCCACGTCGCCCTGGCGAACAGCTTCGGGGAGAGCGCTGGAGGTGACCGCTCCCCCTGACAGCATCCAGCGATGCCCGAAGGGGTCGCGGACCACGGCGTTGCGTCCGTGGGGGTAGTCGGCCGCCGGCCGCTCCACTTCGGCCCCCCCGGCACTCGATCGGGCGACGGCGGCATCGACGTCGCCCACGGTGGCGACCAGACTGATGGTGGCCGGGCCGCCTGGCACCGGTGCCGCCACCGAGGCCAGGTCTGGGGGATCCTCGGCCAGGTAGATCACCGAGCCGGCCACCTCGAGCTCGCTGTGGCCGATGCGACCGTCGTCCATGACCAGAGGCTCACCCCGCAGCCGGGCACCGAACGCCCCGGCGTACCAGGCCAGAGCCCTGCGGGCGTCATCAACGATGAGGTAGGCGACCACCCCCGGTGTCGCCACCTCGGTTGCTTCGTCAACAACTTGCACGGACATGGCATCTCCTCTCGTGAACAGAGCGCGCTCGAGCCGAGAGCGCAGCCGGGCGACGAAGACCGGGTCGGGGGCGGCCGACGCCCCTATGGGACGCAGGTCCACGAACGGGTCAGCCATCGTCACTCCCTCCGGCCTCATAGGCCCGGCGGAACGCCAGGCGTGCACGCACCAACAGGGCCTCGGTGGCATGGACGGTGCGGCCCAGGAGGACGGCGACCTCCGGTACGGGAAGGTCATCGAAGTAGCGCAGCATCAGGGCGCTTCGGTGGTGCGGCCCGAGGGCATCGAGGATCTGGCGGGCCCGCAGGGCATCGATGCGAACGTCCCAGCTGTCCTCTTGGACCACGGTGTCTTCTTCCACGGAGCGAAGCTGGCGCTCCTCGCGACCTTGGCGGCGCCAGTGGTCGACCAGCTTGTGGCGAGCGACGCCGATCAGCCAGGCCACCGAGATCAATGGCGGGTCGACCCGGCCAACAGCAGCGGCGGCGGCCAGCAGGGTCTCGGCGGTCAGATCTTCGGCCACCGCGGCCCGTCCGCAGCGGGCCAGGAGGTAGCCGTACACCTGGGGCACGGCCCGGTCGTAGAGGTCGAGCAGTTGACGGCGTGGGTCGGCAACCGCAGGCAACGCGGATGCCCCCGTCACCGGAACCACACCGACGGGGGCGAACCGCAACACGTCAAACCGCTACACGGCAATCGGTATGCCACCTCCCGTTCCCTCACTCCCTCACCGTCGGACGGGAGGGCACCGCTCCGACGGGCTGGCGTCGAGAAGTCCCGCCTCTCTGGCACCCGACGGTACCGTGCGTGCGTGTTCGACCCGTCCGGAGCCCTGTGGTATGTGGCGTACGGATCCAACCTGTCCTGGGCCCGGCTCCGTTGCTACCTGAGCGGCGGGACGCCGTCCGGCGCCCGGCGGCCCAACCCGGGCGCCCGCGATGCGTCCCCGCCGCAGGCGGACGAGGCTGTGACCCTGCCCGGCCAGGTCTACTTCGCCGACCAGTCGACCATGTGGGCCGGCGCCGTGGCGTTCTACGACCCCGATGTGGCGGGTCCGACCCTGGCCCGGGGCTACCTGCTGAGCGCCGAGCAGTTCGTCGACGTCATGGCCCAGGAGCTGGGGATGTCGGCAAGCACGATTCCCGGTCTTCCGGCCCTGGTGGTCGGCGAGCGATGCCAGCTCTCGTCCGGCCTCTACGGGACCCTGCTGGTCTGTGGGGAGCGCCACGGGGTCCCCCTGGTCACCTTCACCGCCTCCCAGGCCATGGCCGACATGGCCCTCCAGACCCCGAGCCTGGCGTACCTGGCCACGCTGGCCACCGGCCTGGCGGAGTCGCACGGCCTGGACGTTGCCGCCCAATCCGCCTACCTGGCCAACCTCCCCGGCGCCATGCCCCCTTGGGACGCCCGGGGACTGGCCAGCGCCCTGAGGCTCATCGGGGCTGAAGGGCTGCCGCCGGGTTGATCCAGGTCCGGTCGCGAAGGGAGTAGCCGGCGATCATCAGGTAGAGAGCGCCTCGTCGAGCGATCGACGTCACCAGGTCGGCCAACCCGAAGGGAGGGTCCCGTCGACGGTCGGCTGGATCACCCCCGATGGGGCGCCGAGCTTCACGAGGAGCTGGTTGAAGTTGACCCCCAACGCGGTCGAGTCCCCCTGGATGTAGCCGCCGTAGTACGGCGCCAGTGCTGACCCGATCGCTCTGGAAGACCCCCAACCCAGCTCGCTGTTGGGGTAAGCGTTGTGAAGCGTCCCGAGGACCGTGTTGGCGGTGACCTGTTGGCCGATGCTGACCAAGGGGGTGATGTTCTCAGCTTCGAAGACGACATCTCCTGCGGCTGGTCCGTCGGTCAGCCGAATGGCGATGAACGCCCCACCGGGCCATCCCGAGTTGGTGGTCGAGACAACCACGCCGTCCCCGATGGCGTAGAGGGGGCCCGACCCGGCATAGTCGACGCCTTGGTCGATCCGTAGAGGAGTGAGCCCGACGATTCCCCGAAGTGGGTTGTCGTAGCTCCCGGGCGGCGCCGGCGGCAGGCGGGTGTCGAGCAACCGGAGCGGATCGTGAGCCGACACCGCAGTCGTCTCCGCGGTCTGATCCCAGATGATGTCGGTCATGGCGGACGAGTACACGCACACATCGCCGGACGCGTCCGGATGCACGACCACCGCATCCGCGACCGTCTCTCCAGCCA
>JALYZO010000159.1 GCA_030945745.1 Actinomycetota bacterium | reverse complement strand
GGTCTGGGCCTGAGCCTGGCGCCACCCCCGGACCTCGGCGCGGACCGCCCCGATCAGGCCCTCAGGATGCGGGGGCCGCAGCATCGGCAGCCACGCCGTGGTGCGGTCGCGCCGGGTGGCGGCCACCCGGGCCGTGACGCGGCGCACGCCGGGGAACGCTGGGACGAGGAGCAGCGGGTCGGCCCGGTCACAGCGGTAGCAGTCGGCACCGCCGACGGGTTCGGGGAACCACACCAGCTCGCGGCCCGACCCTCCCGGGCGGCGCCGCCACGCCCCTTCGTGATAGTCGACCGCCATCGACGACAGGGAGGCGTGATGGGCCCGGGCGCACGCCGGGCCGCCGGTGCCGACAGAAGCCACGTGCACCTCGTCGACCACGTCGAGGCCGCCAGCCGCCCACCGGGCCAGCACGCACCCCAGGCCGGGGGCCAACCCGGCCCCGGCGGCCACCGTCAGGTGCCGTTCGCGCGCCTCGGTGTGCAAACCCAGCAGGCCCCGCACGGCCTGCGGCTCATCACCGGTTGCCACCACGTGCGCGCCGCGCACCAAGGCGCCGGCGGCCACCCGGCGCAGGTTGCGGGGGTCGGTGACGATCACCACGTCGGTGTCGCCGGGAGCCGCAGCGCGCACGTCGATGCCGGCGGGGATGGCGCCGCCATGCTCACGGCTGACGGCGACCACCGAGGTCACCGACGGGTCAGCGCGCAGCGCGTCGATGGCGACCCGGCCGACGGCGCCGACGCCCACCACCGCTACCCGCACGCTTCCGCTCAGTCCAGCTCGGAGGCCGGCAACTCCCGCCAACCGCCCCGCCTGGGCGGTGTTCCCCCACTGCCCCGAAGCCGGACCACGGCCATGGCTCCGGCGGCCAGGAACAGCGCCAGCAGACTTCGGCGCAACGCCCTCATCAGGCCAGCCGGTCGGTGGCCGGGTCGGCACCCGGGTCGTCGCTGTCGAACGCCAGGTCGGTGACGGCGATGTTGACCTCGACGACCTCCAGCCCGGTCATCGACTCGATGCGGTCGGTGACGTTCTGGCGCACGGAGTCGGCAACCTCGTGGATGGGGAAGGGATAGCGGACCTTCATGGTCAGGTCCACCGCGGCCTGCTTGGTACCGACCTCGACGCCGACGCCGGCGGTCTTGTGCTCCGAGCCGCGCACCCGGCCGACCACGCCGGCGATGGCCCCCGAGAGGGCGCCACCCAGACTGTCCACCCCGGAGACCTCTTGGGCGGCCAACGAGGCGATCTTGGCCACGACGGACTCGGCAATGGTGGTCCGGCCATGCTCATCGCCGGTCCGCTCCACGGCGGCGCCATCGGCGGCCGCGGGCGCGGCAGTGCTCTGCTCGGGCTTGACTTCGGCCATGGTGGCCCCTTTCACTCGTCATTCGGTCACTTGGTCTGCTCTGCACGGTCAGAGGCTCGGCGACGCCGGTTTGTCGCGGGCCCGGCGCTCACCGGAGGGGAGTTGTGCCCACCACCGAGGGATCCTGGGCGCACCGACCGGCCAGGAACGGGGCCCACGTGGTGGTGTCGATGCTCTCCGACGGCAGGTACACGCCGGAGTGGAAGTTGGATGACAGGGTCCCGGCGGAGGGAAGGTTGTCGATCTGGCACAGGCTGAACTGGGCCAGGGCGGACGGTCGGCCCCCCAACCAGGCGTCGAGCCAGGACCGGGTCAGCTGCCCCACCGGGTACAGCTTGGGACCTTTCGCGTCGTAGTCGAAGTGGCCGTAGCCGGCCAGGGGCAACTCGACGGCGGGAACGCCGGCGGCACGCCAGCGGCCGTAGCCGGACAGCTTGAGGTCGGGGCTGGAGTTGTCGGGCTGCACGTCGCAGACCTTGTCGCTGGCGAAGCCCAGGGCCGGCGCCCGGGGCGTCACCGCGGCGCGCACCGGGGGGGAGCAGAAGGTGACTGGGGCACCGCTGTCACCCAGGAACGATCCCCGCAGGTCGTCGAGGGCCACGATGGCCCGCACCGCCCCCATGTCCGGCAGGCCTTGAACCACGCTGGCCACCACCGATCCCTCCGACCACCCGGCTATGCCGATGTTGGAGGGATCGGTGCTCGTCCCGAAGGGGTTGTCCAGCGGGTTGGCCAGGAAGTGCACGGCGGAGCGGGCGGCGTCGATGGCCACGCCGTAGCTGGCATTGCGCTCAGCAGGAGTGGGGCTGGTCACCGTCAGGGTCACGTAGCCGGCGCCGGCCAGGTAGCGCGCCAGCCACCACATCTGGCACTGCTCGCCGTAGATGCCGTGCATCAGCACCACCGACGGGCGCAACCCCCGGTACCGAAGGGTGTCGGCGGGCCGCAGGATGGTTCCGTCGTAGGAGGCGGGGACCTCGCCGGGCGCCGGGTCGAAGACGGCCGCCGGGCCGGACAGGCCCACGGCGGGGACGGCGGGAACCGACACCGGCTGGGCCAGCGACGGGCCCTGGTCGGGCAGCGTGATGTCCTGCGCCGGGCACGGGTCGTAGCTGGCCCAGCTGGCGGGCAGCGGTTGCGAACCCGATGGCATGAGCGGATCGGCGTCGGTGGCCCCCCGTGGCGACGAGGCAGCACCGGTGACGGTGCGGGCGTTCGCCGGTCGGGTGGGGCCGCTCGGCGCCTGTCCCCAGGCGATCGTCGCCCCGAACGCCAGGACGGCGACAAGCGCCGTGACCATCACCCGTCCGTTCACTGCGACGACGCTCCTTGCCGGTCCCCAGAAACCCCCGAGGAGGCGTGGACGACGCCCGAGCGTAGTGGTCGTTCCCTCGGTCCGGGTCTCAGGTTCCCGTCACGGGCCGTGATAGCGAACCCGAACCTTGGGTACAGCAAGAGCATGCCCAGGAAGGCGAACGATGCCGAGCTGCCGGCCACGTTGCGGCGGTCACCGGCCAAGGCTCGACGGACCTACACCAAGACCCTCGAGTCCGCCGAGGAGCGCTACGCCGGCGACGAGGGACGGGCCCATCGGGCGGCGTACGCGTCACTGAAGCACTCCTTCGAGAAGATCGGCGACCACTGGGAGCCCAAGGACGACAAGGGTCCCAGCGACGCCCAGGCCGAGCAGAGTGGAGCAGCGGCGCGGGACCGGCCGAAGGCCACCGCGGAGGGCGTCGACGCCCGGGCGTCCAGAGCCCACCTCCTCGACGTGGCCAGGCGCCTGGAGGTCAGGGGCCGGTCCCGGATGACCAGGGAAGAGTTGGTGGAGGCCGTCAAGGCGGCCAACCGCAGGGCGTCCGCCAAGGCCCCACCGCTTCGGTAGACGAGGACGTCGCACGCAGAGCCGTCCTCCGGGGGACCCCGCGGGAAGAGCCCTCAGACAACCGTGCGGCCCTCGTCGGCCTGGTCGTTCTCCTGGTCTGGATCCCGAAGCGGCGCTCGTTCATGCCCAGCCGAGCTCGTCGAGCCTGCTGTCGGAGATCCCGAAGTGGTGGGCCACCTCATGGACCACCGTTGTGGTCACCAGTCGCACCAGATCGGCCTCGTCGCGCGCCAGGCGGGTCAACGGCCCCTTGAAGATGGTGATCCGGTCGGGCATGGACCCCTCATAGGCCAGCGGCGACCTCCTGGTGAGATCCACGCCATCGTAGAGACCCAGCAGGGTGCCGGAGCGCCCATCGAGCTGCTCGGCCGTCGGCCAATCGGCCACCGTCACCGCCACGTTCTCCATGCGCCGGCCGAGCGCCTCGGGAATGGCGTCCAGCGCGTCCGCAACCAACTGCTCGAAGGCGGTTTCGCTGACCTCCACGCCGACCACTCTTGCCGATCCCTCAAGCATCCGGCTGGATGATGGGCCACCTGGCAGGCAGGGGTTCGTCGTCGCTGCTGATGAACCCGGCTGAGGGCTTCCGGTGCCGAGGTCACCGGTTCGTCCTCGCCGATCGGGCCGGTGCCTGTGCTGGCGCGATGCAATGGGCGTTCCTGGCGGCGTCCGGCTCAGTCGGTTGCCTTGCTGTCCATCCATTCGAACCATCGCTGCACGGCTTCTTCGTGGAAGATGGCGAACTGCAAGACGTTGGCCAGGTCAGGTTCGTTGGCCAGGGCGTCATAGAACATGCGGTATTGGTCGAGGGTCTGTTCGTGACGAAGTCGTTGGATGGCCATGAAGCGGCGGCGGTGGATGTCGTCGAGGTGGTTGGCAAAGAACACCATGAGCAGGAGTGGGGAACGGATGGCGTCGGGTCCGGGTTCGCGGCGGATCCACATCTTGAACGCGGCTTTCCCGGATTCGGTGATCGTGAACGGCTTCTTCTCCCTCGGCCCGGCGGGGCCCGCCTCGACCATGCCCGCCTGCTCAAGGGTGCGCAACTCGCGGTAGATCTGGCTCTGGCTGACGTTCCAGAAGTCGCCGATGACGGTCTCGGCTTGGCGGGCCAGATCCCAGCCGGTCATCGGGCCACGGTGCAACAGACCGAGCAGCGATGCAGCGGTGGCGTTCAACTTGGCCAGCTGACCTTCGAGTTCAGTAGGCCCCATTGACATTCCACTTCGCTAGATTATACTGACGTTACGGTGCATCCTACCCCTGCCACAACAAGTCCTGCCAAGGAGAGGCCATGACATGACCGCCAGTGCCCGGATCGATATTCGTGACGCCCGGCGAAGTCTCGTCGCGACCGCCCAACGCAACGGCGAATTGATTGGGTCGCTCGACATGAAGCTGCGCGTGCGGGGATCGGAATGGACGGTCGGTGAGACCTCGGCACACCTGATCATCGCTCTGCGCGGTTTCACCGGCTCGGTCACGGGCGATGACCGGGAATGGCAGGAAGTGCACGCACAGATTCCGACAGCTCGCACGCCGGAGCGAATCGCAGCCATGAACCGTTTGACGATCGCCGCCGAACCACAGCGCAGCCCGTCTATGACGGCTGGGGCCATCACCGATGGTGTCGACGCGTTCCTGGCTGCCACCGCTGCCTTGGCGCCCCATCACGTCGTCGCTACCCCTTGGTATGGAGACGGTGACACCCTCACCGTGGCCAAAGCGACCTGCCTGCTGCTCGGCGAGCAGGTCCTCCACGGCTACGACATTGCCAGGACCGCAGGACAGAAGTGGCCGATCACCAGACAAGACGCTGTTCTCGTCTTTGAGGCAGTCCGCGACATGCTGCCCAAGATGGCCGACCCCAACACCCTCGGCCAGGTCACAGCTACCTATGAGATACGCCTCGGCCGCACGGCCCGATTCGTGGTCCACGTCGCAGACGGCGCCGCGATCGTTGAGAACGTTGCCGGCCAACGAATCGACTGTCACGTACTCGCCGAGCCCGTCGCGATGCTGCTCGTCGGGTACGGCCGGATCAACCAGTGGCGGGCCATCGGGAAGTTCAAGATGTTCACCTGGGGGCGTAGACCTTGGCTGGCGTTCCGCTTCACGTCGTTCTTCTCCCACCCCTAAGGCCGTGGTCGTGGCCCCTTACCGTCTTTGGTGGGCCCTGGCAGCAAGAGTGGGGTCTGGGAAGTCCGCTCGTGTCGGTATGGCTCATTGCCCCCTGCTGCGGTTGGTGGCCTGGGGGTGTTGCCGCCGGCACTGTCGGTGCGTCATCGCCGAGCTGGCCATCGAGCTCGACCGCACCTACCAGCGCCAGGACGCTCTGGCCGGCGAGATCGAGGAGGTCTTCACCGCTCACCCTTTCGCCCGGCCGCTGCAGACCCTGCCAGGGATCGGAGCGCGTACCGGGGCCGGGATCCTGGCCGAGATCGGGACGGCTCCCGCTTCGCCACCGGGCGACCGAATCGCCTCCTACGCAGGCCTGGCACCGGTGACCCGCCCGTCCGGCAAGACCTTCTATGACCGCAAACGAGCTGAAGGGAAACGGCGCAACGCGGCGATCATCTGCCTCGCCCGACGACGCTGCAACGTCACGGCGCCGCGGGACCTTCCCCTATGGTCCGGGCTTGACCCCAACGGGTGACGGACGTGATGGTTGCACGGCAGTGACAGGATCGGCGCATGACGACCTGGGAAGAGTTCGCCGCAGCCGAACCGGACTTCGCCGACAGGGTCCGGCGAGTGTTCCAGACACAGAAGCACATGACTTTGGCCACCCTCAGACGAGACGGTTCACCAAGGATCAGCGGGACGGAAGCAGCCTTCGACGGAAGGGCAGTTCGGCTCGGAATGATGCCCAACTCTCGAAAGTCGCTCGATCTGCTCCAGGACCCACGTCTTGCGCTACACAGCCCAACCATCGACCCACCAAGCGACGCTCCACAGCTCTGGGCAGGCGACGCCAAGATCACAGGCCGGGCTAAGGAGATCGTCACGCAGGAGCGAGCTGAGGACGCATCGCACTCCTTCGAGATCGACATCACCGAGGTGGTGCTCACCAAAGTGGGAGCACCCGCAGACCATCTCGTGATCGAGTCTTGGACAGCCCGTGACGGACACCGAACCCGTCGGCGCAACTGACCTACGCAACCTCAGAGCGCGGCTTGGAACAACTCGGCAACCACCGGCCCTGCCCACCGACCTGACAGGAACATGGGGCCAAGCGCTGGAGTATTCTCCCACGCGGGCGTGCCCTACTGCGGTGAGCCCTCGGGAGGGTCCTTGGTTGACGTAGCCATTCGGCGCTCATGGCAGAAGCTGGCCCCGGTGCGGGCGCCCTGGCGGTGGATACTCGCCGGTCTGCCGTTGCAGGCCATCGGGGTGTGCATACCGGCCGCCTATCTGGTCAGCAAGGCTTCCAGGGAGGGAATCGGAGGCCACATCACCGCAGCCACGTTCCGTTTGGTGTGGCGGGGGCAAGCACACACCAAGGTCGGGCTGATGCTCCTCGTCGTGGGCGCGGTCCTCTTCGCTGCCGGCAGCGCCCTGATCGCCCGCCCGTATGTACGCCGGCCCGTCCTGTTACTCGCCGTGGTCCCGCTCGCGGGGATCGTCGGCATGCTGCTGCTCGGCGTCTTCGCCCTGCTGTTGGTCTTCCTGACCGACGTCGGAGGGCCGGACGTCGGTGGCGGGAGCGACAAGCGCAGACGCGACTCGGCCAAAGAGGACGAAGGCGGCTGACTGCGGACCGCAACCCAGGACGATCCCGAGTCATGGCAAATAGGTTCTGCATTCACCTGATGAAGCGGCATCGCTGTGCTGGGGGTGGCGTCGGGGGGTCCCGGTCCGACGTCCGATTCGGCTGACGCCGTCGTCCAGCGGCCTGCCGGCGGACCCATGCGTCGTCTTGCGGACCTGGGGTGGCGGGGCCTGTCTACGGCTTCGGCCCCGGTGTCGGCTCACCGAACCGTGGCGCTGCGCTGACCGTGTCGGACCATCCTCACAGGATCCATTGCGTGTCTCTGTACCAGGCGACGACGTTCTCGATCGCTTCTTTGAGGTCCCGGTGCTCGAAACGGAAGCCCGTGGACAGCAGGGCGTCGACACTCAACCGGTTGTTCCGGTTGGCTCTGCGCAGGAACCGGAAGCGCTCGTCGGTCAGCAGGATGTTGGGTTGCATCCCTCGGGACAGCATCGTGTCCCGCTCTGCGGCCCGGTCGTCGTAGTTCAGGCCGCAGTCAGGATCGTCGCTCAGCTCGGGGGCCAGACCGAACACGCCGCCCAGGATCTCGACGACCTCGTGGTTGGTCGGATACTCCGGGAACGCCACGTTGAACGCCCGCCCGATGACATCCGCGCAGCGGGCCAGATGAATCGAAGCGCCTACCACGTCGTCGATGTGAACCAGGCGCAGCTCGACCGGCTCGGCGTGGACCGGGAGTCTCCGCTGGCCGCCAGACCGCTCGATAGCGGTGTCGAGCACTGCGCTGGCGAGAAGCTTGACGTTGCCCGGGCCGTAGACCGAAACCGGCCGCAGGACCACCACCGGAAGCCCCGATTGGCCTGCGGACCAGACCGCCTGTTCTGCCTGCCACTTTGTTTTGCCGTAGAGCCGGCTCGGGTGGGGCTCAACGTCCTCCCGGACGGGAACCGGCAGTTGCTCCTCCTCGCCATAGACCGACGTCGAGCTGAAGTAGACGAGTCGTTGCACATCTCCGCCGAGCAGTGAAGCCACCAGCCGCTCGGTGGCGACCGCGTTGGACTGATACATCTCCTCGCTTGACGACAGCGAGCTGGATGCACCAGCCAGGTGGAACACGTGACTGACCCCGCGGCTCAGCGCGTCCAAGTCGTCTGCTCGCAGCAGGTCCACCCTGCGGTAGTCGACCTCGGCCGGCATCCACGTCGGCCGGGGCCGGCGGCCCACGGCCCGCACCGACCAGCCCTGTGCCAACAGTCTCGGGATCAGCCAGGAGCCGATGTAACCCGTGGCACCACTCACCAGGGCGGAACGTCGACCGTGGGCCACCGGGTGGCGCACGGTGTCGCCCTCAGGAAGCTGGTCGCTGCTTCGCCCTCCAGCGGGCACGCTCAACGATGATCCCGCTGACATGGGTTCTTCAGGCCTCACGCGGGCTCCGCGACTCTGAGGCCGCGAGCTCGGACGCCCCGATGGAGATGACTCACCCGACCTACGCCCATCTGATGTCGAACCCGAGAAGTCTCCTGATCGCTCGACCGTCTCCTCGTCGCTCAGGTCGGCTGCGGCCCCTCGATGCCCGCTCGCTTCTGGACCCTGGACCTCGGCCGCGATTCTTGAGCTCCTCTTCGAGCGACCACCCGGCGGGGGTGTGGCGCAGGGGGTCGAGAGAGTCATCGGTGTCGCTCATGTGGACTCCTTCCACCCTCAACGATACGCGAGTGGGCTGTCCTCTGCGCGGTACCGGCGCCTGCGACAATGATTGGCGTGCGAGTGGCGATGGTCTGTCTGGGGAACATCTGCCGATCGCCGATGGCGGCAGCGGTGATGGGAGCCATGGTCGAACGGGAGGGCCTGACCGATCGGGTGGTGGTCGAATCGTTCGGGACCGCCGGTTATCACGCCGGCGGGTGTGCCGACCCACGCGCCGAAGCGGCCCTGCGCCGGGCGGGCTGGCCGGCCCGAGCGCACCAAGCTCGCCGCCTCCGCCCGGGCGACATTGCCGCCGCTGATCTCGTCCTGTGCGCAGATCGGGCCAACCTGGCCGAGGTGCGTCGCTTGGCCGGCGCCGAGGGCGACGGAGCCAAGGTCCGGCTGTTGCGCTCCTACGACCCCGACGCCGCCATCGGGGATGACGAGGTTCCCGACCCGTGGGGTGGCGCGAACTCCGAGTTCGACAAAGCCCTTACCTTGATCGAGCAGGCGTGCCGTGGCCTCGTCGGACAGCTTGCTGACGCGCCTCGGTAGCGCCCTGGGCCCGACTGGCCCGACCCGGCGGCTCGGAGGCGGCGCGTGGCGGGTCACGGTCGGGGAACGGGAGCTTGTGGCCAAGGTCGGCTCGGGTGTGCTCGACGAGGCCGACGGGCTGCGCAGCCTGGCTCGGGTAGCGGGCGCGCCGCCGGTGCCCGAGGTCGTGCTCGACGAACCGGATCTGCTCGTGACCGCCTGGGTCTACCAGGGGGTCCGAGCCGCCGCCCACGAGGAGGCGCTGGGACGGATGCTGGCCACCCTGCACACCGCTCCCTGGCTGGAGTGGGGCGGTGGGTCATCGTGGATCGGGGCCTGCTCCGTCAACCCTTCGGTGGTAACCGACGCCGTCGCATTCTACGAGGGACGCCTTCTCCAGCTGGCTCGCCGCTGCGGGCTGGAGCGCCCCGTCGCCGCCGTGGCGGCTCGACTCGACCGGCTGCTCCCATCCGGTGGGCCTGCCCTGCTGCACGGCGACCTTTGGTGGGGGAACGTGCTGTGGGGTTCCGACGGTAGACCGTGGCTCATCGACCCGTCGGTTCACGGTGGCCACCCCGAGGAAGACATGGCCATGCTGGCGCTCTTCGGTGCCGTACCCGAGCGCGTCTTGCGGGCCTACTTCGAGATACGGCCTCTCCAGCCGGGCTGGGAGGAGCGGGTGGCACTGTTCCAGCTGTACCCGCTGCTGGTACACGCCGTGCTCTTTGGTGGCGGCTACCGAACAGAGGCAGAGGCCACGGCTCGCCGCTTCGCCTGACTGAGCCTCCCACCTCGAAGGTTCGAGCGTTGGATCCGTCCCCAAAGCTCGCTCCGCCCCGCGTCACCGCCGACTCTCGCCGCCGCGCCATCCCCAACCACCGCAGGTCGGGCATACTCCAAACGAAACCCGATAGCGATACCAACCGGCGAAGATCATCGCCCGAAGCGAGACGGAGGGCGAGGTGGCCACAGGCAAGCGGGTCGGAGTTGTTCTGGCGGGTGGGGGGGCGCGCGGCGCCTACGAGGCAGGAGCGCTTTCGGTCCTGCTGCCCGAGCTCGAGCGTCGCGGGGAGCGCCCGACGGTGATCGTCGGTACCAGCACCGGGGCCCTCAACGCTGCGTTTCTGGCCGCAAAGGCCAACTGCGAGGCCAAGGAAGCTACCCGCCAGCTCGTCGCTGCATGGTCGGCCGTCACACACGACGACGTCCTCCGTCCCGTCCTGGGCCGCCACGGTCCCATGACCGCGGTCCGTTTCGCGGGCGAGGTGCTCGGCCTGCCCAAAATAGGGCTCTCCGGCCTGCTCGACCCGGCGCCGCTGCGTGCAACGCTCGATCGGCTGATCGACTGGCCGGCGCTGCACCGCAATGTGGCCGACGGGGTGCTCGACTGCGTCGCCGTCGCGGCCTGCGATGCCGCCAACCCGCGCAGCGTCGTATTCGTTGAGGGCGCAAAGGAGCGACGGCTGCCTCCACCTCGGGCGATCGAGTACGTGGCCTGCGAGCTCTCAGGCCAGCATGTGCGGGCGTCGAGCGCCATCCCCGTGCTGTTTCCCGCCGTCCGAATCGACCGGCCCGCCGATGCTCGCGGCTGGTACTTCGACGGCGGTACACGCCTCAACACGCCGGTCAAGCCGGCCTTGGACCTCGACATCGACCGGCTGGTGATCATCGGCACCCACTCCATCGCCCCACGACGCAGCGAGGATCACTCCGGCGAGGATGTCCGTCCTGACTTCGCCGACGGCACCCTCCAGCTGCTGCACGCAACACTCGTCGACCCTCTGACAGAGGACATCCGCCGGCTCGGAAAGACCAACCTGCTCGTCCGCAGCGGCCGCGCCCCCGCCGCTCTCGCCGAGCGCCGCCGCGACGACGGCAGAACCCCCTATCGACGGGTACCGTACATGTACATCGCGCCGCGTACCCGCGGTGCCCTGGGCGACATTGCATCAGCCGTGTTCGCCCGACGTTACCGCGGCCACCGCGGTCTGCGAGCGCCCGAGCTGGCTCTCCTCAGCCGGCTGCTCGGCGGCCCCGGCGAGCAGCACGGCGAGCTGATCAGCTACATCCTCTTCGAGCCCGCCTTCCACGAAGAGGTCATCGCCCTCGGCTGCGCCGACGCCCGCCGCTGGCTGGAACGCGTCACCGGTCCCGATGCCCCGTGGTACACCGAGCCCATCGACACCCTGCCCGACAGCTGACAGGCCTGTCTGCAGGTCGCCGCCAGTCAACCGCAGCTCGAAAGGCCCAAATGAGCCAACCCAGGCTGACTCGGACCGCATTCCATTCGGGTGTTCGACTCTACCCACGCCGTCGCTGCGTTCCGGTCCAGCGCCCCGGTGAGGTCCTCGTCACCGTTGGCGTCTGCCGGTCAGGTTACGTGTGGGTGTTGGGCCACTCGCTGAACCTGGGGGGCGACGAGGGAGAGCCAACGATCGTGCAGGCAGGGTGTTGTCGATGACGCTCATGGCGACATCGCCGAGTTTGAGGTTGCTGCTGCGGGCGTGAGCCCGGAGCCGAAGAAAGGCTTGTTCCATGTCAACGCCGAGCGATTGACCCACGATCCCTTTCGCTTGTTCGATGACGATGCGACTGTTGAGAGCGTGCTGGAGCTGCTCGTTGAGCCCGTGCGCCTCCGCAACCGCCCGCTGGGTGACGATGCTGATGGTGGCCACGTCGGCCAGCGCTTGGGCGACAACAACGTCGGCGTCGCCCATTTGTCCCTCGTCGGTGCGGAACAGGTTCAGGGCGCCGATTGTCCGACCGCGTACGTGCAGCGGCAGGGCGTGCACCGAGCGGAAACCGGCCTCCAGAGCCTTCGGGGCGAAGCGGGGCCAGCGGCCATTCACCTGGGCGAGGTCTATGTTGATGACCGGCTCGCCGCGGCGGTAGCAGTCTGGGCATGGACCCTCGTCGGACTCCTCCTCGAAGACCTCCAGGATGCGCATGGCGTCACTGGACGACGCCATGCGCCGCAGATCCCCGCCTGCGGCGACGAGCATCAGGCCCGCTGCGGACACGTCGAGGATCTCCACGCACCGGTCGGACAGCAACGTCAGCAGATCGACCAGATCGAAATCGTCCACCAACGCTTCAGTCAGTTGCACCAACGTCTTGGCCAACAGCGCTTCTCGGGACATTCCACCCCAATCAGGACATCGCAGAGCGATCATCGTCTCCGGCGAGGAGACGAACAGCACCATTCTCTGCCTCGACGACGGAGTCGTCCACTCGCGACCGCTATTTCGAGTCGTCGACCTGGTCGAAGCGCTACTGGCGGTCGTGGGCGAACGCGTAGCTGCGGAGGCGGACCAGTGCCTGGGTGAGGCTCACGCCAAGCTGGAAAGCGACCATCCCGGACGCCTGAGCCACGACAGGGCGGGAACCTGCGTTCGCTTCCAGCTCTGCGCTCAACACCCACGCGGGCCTGAGCTTGGAGGGCCAGGATGCCGTCCCACCGCAGCCACCAAGGTCGTTCCGCCATCGGTTGAGTCTCGCACGCTTACCACCGTGACCGACATCCCCGACCCCGGCCGTTGATCCAGGTGCGTGCTCTCGCAAGAGCCAGCGCCGTACGGGCGTGAGGACCCAACTCAGCGCTCGAAGTGGCACCGTCGTGCCTACCGTCCGCCTGCGCTGCGCCGTCGTGGCGAGGACGAACGACGCTCGGGTCGACCGCCTCGCGGTTGGGTCACCTGGCCACGTCATCCCGCCGAATGTATGAGCACAGTTGCGTGAAGGCCGGAGCTGCGAGTTACGGCTTCAAGGCCACCGCCACCACCGAGGAGGAGCTTGGCTCCAAGCTCGCGAGCACGTCCGTGACAGGCACGCCGTCAAGCAGATGACCGACACCATCTACAGCTACCTTCGGGACACCGCCCGGACTTGAGTAGACGCTGGGGGCCGGCTCCTGATGGGTGTGAACCCCGATCTCCCTCAGTTCCGCTCAAGCTCGGCCAGGCCCCGGTCGACGGCCTCCCGCTGGCGGCGCAGGTCGGCGATCTGCTCCTCCTTGGTCGGGGGCGTTCCACAGCAGCCGCAGGTGCACGGCGTTGACGGCTCCGTTGTGGTGGGCTCGGCCAGCCCGCAGCGGCACGTGCTCTCAGTCGTGGTCATGGTCCTGCTTCCTTTCGTTGGTTGATCGTCTCGTGTACCTCTCGGCCGGTGGACTCGGCGGCAGTGGTCGGCCCTTGCCGCCCGATCTGGAGGAGACCGGTGCCGCAGTCCGGCCCGCAGGACGACTGAGTCGCAGGCCCGTCGATCGGCGCCTCGTCGAGCATGGTTCGGATATCGTCACGCAGGCGTGCCAGCGATGCCATCTCCTCGTCAAGCTGGGCCAGTCGGGCCTCAAGGAGGCGTCGGGTTCCGCCACAGGGGCACATCCCCCGCTCGCGAACGTCGATCAGCCCAGCGATGTCGTCCAGGCGCAGCCCGAAGCCCTGTGCGCGCTTGATGAAGCGGACCCGTTCGATGGCCTCGGGGCCGTACAAGCGGTAGCCAGAGGGAGAGCGCTCGGGTTCAGGGAGCAGCCCGATCCGTTCGTAGTACCGCAAGGAGTCGGCCGATGTGCCGACCTGACCGGCGAGCTTGGAGATGGTGAGCCCGTCCATGCCTGGACGATAAACCCTGGAGTCGGGTCCAAGGTCAAGCGATCACCCGGCGAACATCCGTAGCCCTCCACGTCCGACCCTGTTGGCAGCGGCTCGGTCCGGACGCCCCTGCGCAGCCATCCGGTTGACCAGGAGTCGTGCCGCTCAGCCGCCCAGGCTCGTGGAGGTGACCATGGGGACGGGCGTGCCGCCCGGCAGCGCGCCCGGCGTGGTCGGCTGGAGGCCGGTACCGGGGAGGGTCGTCTGCGGCGTGGCCGGTTGGGTCCCCACGACCGTCGACGGCGAGTCACCTCCGCGCCGGACGACGCAACGGTAGGGAGGATGACCGCCGATGGCCGGGTGGACCACGAACGGGCACGGCTTCGAGTCGTCACGGCTCGTGGCCCCGAGGAGGGCGCCGGCAGCGACGAGCAGGACCAACGCAGGCCCCGCCCACCTGAGCGACCAGATCGTTGGCTTCGGGTGCTCGGAGCGGCGCCGCGCCCGATGGCGCAGCAGCAGCTCCTGGACGATCAGCCCCGCCTCGATCGTCTTGCCGAGGCCGACGTCATCCGCGATCAGCAGGTTGACCCGCGGCATCTCGA
>JALYZO010000138.1 GCA_030945745.1 Actinomycetota bacterium | reverse complement strand
GCGCTGGGGCCGCGCCGAGCGGCTCCGCAACGTCAACTACCGCACCATCTTTGGCCCGTACCGGGACAGACGTCGTAGGTACGGCGATGGCCGGCCTGCTCATGGTCATCCTTGGCGCCGGGATGCTGCTGGCATCACGATCCACCGCGGGTCGCTCCCGTCGAGCTGGGCGATTCGACAGAGCGGCCAGGGTGAGCAGACCTCCACGGTTTCGGGTACCTTGATCGTCATGCCAAAGGTAGATCCAGACAGCGGTGAAATGATGAGTGATGACCCCAAGACGGCGTCGGATGCCGAACGGGGCGGTAAGCAGGGATCGGACCTCCCGGAAGGAGCTAACCCGACGGGTTCGGACGGTCCAACACAGCAGGGGCAGAGGTCCGACGCTGACACGGGGCCGACGTCGGGGACCTGATCGAGGGCCCCACGGCCCGGTTCTTGGCTACGTCCCTCTCATGGCGACAAGCGACGCCGGTCCCGGGCCAGGAACGTCACCTCCCGGAGGTCGTCGTAGCCCAGGAGGCACATGAGCAGCCGATTGAGCCCGAAGCCGAAGCCGCCGTGGGGCGGGCAGCCGAACCGGAAATAGTCCAGGTAATGGGCGATGGGCTCGAGGGGCAGGTCTCGGGACCTGGCCTGAGCGACCAGGCGTTCGTGGCGGTGCTCACGCTGCGCCCCGCTGGCCACCTCGAGCCCCTTCCACAGCAGATCGAAGCTGCGGGTCAGTGGCGAACCTTCGCTTGACACCATGTGGTAGAAGGGCCGCAGGAGCGCCGGGTAGTCGGTGATCCATACCAGCTCGCTCCCCTGTTCGGAGGCGATCGCCTCGCCGATCAGCCGCTCGGCCTGGGGATCGAGATCGCCCCCTCCACCCGGGTGGCCGCCACGCTGCGCCATTGCCCACGCCTCGGCCAGGCTGAGGCGGGGGAACGGGGCAGCGGGCACGACCACCGGAGCGCCGCCGTCGCTGGCGATGCGTGGCCCATGCAGGTCAGCCACGCAGGCGACGGCCGACGAGAGCCACTCCTCGGCGAAGGCCATGACATCGGTCTCAGCGTCGATCCAGGCCATCTCCACGTCCACGCTGGTGAACTCCGTGGCATGGCGACCGTCGAGCGCAGGCTCGGCGCGGAACACCGGGCCCACCTCGAACACCCGTTCCAGGCCGGCGGCCATCGCCATCTGCTTGGAGAACTGCGGCGACTGGGCCAGCCACGCCCGCCGGTCGAAGTACTCGAGCCGGAACAGCTCCTCGGGCCGGGGACCGGTGGCCATGAGCTTCGGGGTGTGGATCTCGATGAACCCGTGGACGGCCCAGCAGTCGCGCATGGCCCGCTCCAGCGTGGTCTGGACCTCCAGGGCCAGGCGGGCCGGCCTCCGGCGCAGGTCAAGGTAGCGCCAGTCCAGGCGCTGCTCTTGCGTCGATCCCGCATCGAGTGGCGAGACGGGCTCCGAGGGGCCCACCACCTCGAGGCCCTGAACGAGGATCGCCGCCCCTCCTGTGACGCCGTCCACCACCGCCTTCCCCACGACATCGATTGCAGAGCCCGGGGAAGGGGCGATCCCGGTGCCGAGGAGGGTGACGATCCCGGTGCGGTCGGCCAGCATGCATCCGACCACGTGCCCCGAGCCGTCCACTTCCCCCGAGGGGACCACCGCCCACCCGCATGCCCGCACCACGCTGCCCTGGACCGCCGCGAGATCGGCAACGAACGTGCGCGGCAGCCGGCTCCGGGCCGCCCGCCGGCCCCCCTTCTGATCGCCCACCCCGGCCCCATCGATGGCCGCATGGTAGCGACGCCGTTCGCGGCCACGTCGGCAGGCGAGCCGAACGCCGTTCTGGCATCGTAGGAACGTGTCCGCCGTCGAGATCATCCCCGACCTCCTCCGCGCCCGCGCCGCATCCGCTCCTGACTCCACGGCCATCATGGTCGAGGGTGAACGCCCCCTCAGCTATGGAGGTTGGGACAGGCGTTCCAACGCGGTGGCGCGTGGCCTTGCCGCCAGGGGCGTGATCAAGGGCGACGTGGTGGCCCTGATCTTCGACAATGCCCGCTGGGATGACTACGCCGTGTCCTACATGGCTGTGCACAAGGCGGGGGCCACGGCCGTGCCCCTGGCGCCGGGCATCACCGGCCCCGACCTGGGCCTGGTCCTCGCTCACTGCCAGGCGGTGGCCGTGACCTGCCCCTCCGACCTGGCGCCGCTGCCGGCCGCCGTCAGCATCCGGGCGGGCAGCCCGCCGGCCTGGGTGGCCTCCCCGCGCGAGCTCGAGGAGGGACAGGTCAGTGATCCCTTCCAGGCTGCCCTCACCGGCGCCGACCTGGCCGAGATCGTCTACACGTCGGGCACCACCGGCCGGCCCAAGGGCGTGGCCTGCAGCCACGCCAGCATCGTTGTCCACGACGGCTCCGCCGAGGACGAGGGACCGGTTGTCACCCTGCTGCACGCCTTCCCCGTCGGCACCAATGCCAACCAGGAGGTGCTGCGCGTCACCCTGCGGCGACCAGACCGTCTGGCCATGGCCATGACCCGCTTCGACCCCCAGCGCTGCGCTGTCCTGGTCGAGGCCCACCGGGTGGGGCGCCTGCAGCTGGTGCCCTCCATGGCCCAACTGCTCGTCGCCTCCGGCGCGTGGCAGGACCACGACCTGTCCTCGGTGGAGGTCGTGGTCCTCTCCTCGGCCCCGACCGCCCCGACCCTTCTGGCCCGCCTGGCCGAGGCCTTCCCCCGGGCCCGGCTGGCCAACGCTTACGCGCTCACCGAGTCGGGCACGGCCCGGACCCTGAACCCCGACGCCCGTTCCAGCCCGAACTCGGTGGGTCGCCCCGTCGGGCTGACCGAGTTGCAGATCACCGACGGCGAGGGGCGACCGGTGCCGGCCGGCCATCCCGGAGAGGTCCTTCTGCGTCGGGAGGGCGCCCCCCCGCGTGGGTACTTCCGGGACCCCGACGCCACCGCCGCCGCCTTCACCGACGACTGGCTGCGCACCGGCGATGTGGGCTGGCTGGACGAAGCCGGCGCCCTCTACCTCGTCGACCGGACCAAGGACGTCATCATCTGCGGCGGTCTCAACGTCTCCACACTCGAGGTCGAGAACGTGCTCTACGAGCACCCGGCCGTCGTGGAGGTAGCCGTGGTCGGTGTTCCTCATGAGGTCCTGGGCCAGGACGTGGGCGCCGCCGTGGTGGTCTCACAGCCCATCGAGGCGGGCGAGCTACAGGCCCTGGCCCGCCGCCGGCTCGCCGAGCACCAGACACCGCATCACATCACCTTTGTGGAACGCCTCCCCCGTACCGCCTCGGGCAAGGTCCGCAAGGACGAGGTGGCGGACATCCTGGCCTCGGGCGCTGCCGACCCTGACATCCCCTACGATCCCCCCCAAACCCCGGACCAGAAGGTCCTGGCCGCCATCTGGGAGGAGGTGATCGGCGTGGCCCCGATCGGTGTGCACGACGACTTCTTCGGGCGGGGAGGCCACTCCCTGGCGGCCACCGAGATGCTGGCTCGGATCGAGGACGCCCTGGGCGTGCACCTGCCCCTCGAGACGCTCTTCGAGCACCCCACCGTGGCCAGCTTGGCCACGGCCGTGGGGACAGCGCGAGCACGTCTCGACTCGAACCCATGAGCGAGCCGACCGGCGACTCGGTCGGCACCGCGCCGGCGCCCGGCCGCCCCACCCCTCCCGCCGAGGAGGTGCTTGCCTCCATGTGGCAGCGGGTGCTCGGAGGGGGCCCGGTGGCGGGAGACACCGACCTGTTCGTCCGCGGCGGGACGTGGTTCGACGCCGCCCGAGTGGTGTCGCTGGTGGCCGACGCCTTCGATGTCGACGTCGAGGCGGCCGACCTGGCCAAGGCACCCACCCCCGTCGAGATGGGCCGGCTCATCGACGACCGCCGCCCTCACACCGGATGGAAGGCGGCTCCGAAGCGGTCGGCCCCCGTGGCCGTCTCTCAGGAAGGGATGTTGTGGAACGAGCTGCTGACGCCCGGTTCGTTCAACATGGCGCCGCTGGTTCGGCGCCTTCGCGGGCCCCTCGACCCGGGCGTGCTGGGAGCGGCCTTCGAAGCGCTGGCGTGGCGCCACGAGCCGCTGCGCTCCACCTTCGGGGTGCGGCGCGGCCGCGCCGTACAGATCGTCGGCCATCCCTCAGGCCAGAGCCTGCCGGTGGCCGACCTGAGCGATCTGGGCCCGGCCGACGCTGAGGCCGAGGCCACGAGGCTGATCGCCGACGCCGCCACCCGGCCCTTCGACGTTGGGGGCGAGCCGCTGTTCGCACCGAGCCTCGTCCGGTTGGGACCCGACGACCACCTTGTGGTCGTACGGCTGCACCACCTCGTCTTCGACGACTGGTCGGTCGACGTGTACCGCCGGGATCTCTCGACGTCGTATGCCGCGTTGGCTGACGGCACCCCCTCAGGGCTGACCGAGCCGGCCATCGCCTTCAGCGAGGTCGCCCGGCACCAGCGGGCGCGGCTGGCCGGAGCGGCCGGCACAGCCGAGATGGCGTGGTGGCGCGAAACGCTGGCCGGGGCGCCGCTCACCACCCAGCTGCCGGTGGGCGCCCCTGACCGGGTGCGGCCCAGGGGACCGAGCCGCCCGGTGTCCCTCACGGTACCCAGGGAGCTGAGCGGGCGGATCCGGGCGCTGGCCCGCCACGGGCGCGCTACGCCGTTCATCACCCTCCTGGCCGCATTCGAGGTGCTGTTGCACCGCTGGAGCGGGGAGGATGACCTCCTGATCGCCACGGTGGTGGCCAACCGGGATGAGCGCTCAGCGCAGGACCTTGTCGGCTGCTTCACCAAGAAGGTTCCGCTGCGGCTCCGCCTGGAGGGGGACCCGACGTTCCTCGAGCTGGTCAGCCACGTCCGCCAGCGCCTGTTCGGCGCCCTGGCCCATCACCACCTCGGCTACGAGACCGTGCTCCAGGAAACCGTGGGACGCCGGGCCGCCGACCACGGGCTGGTACCACACGTGCCGATCATGTTCCAGGGCCTGGTACCCGCCCGGGGCGAGCTCCGCCTGCGCGGCCTTGCCGGGAGCTCCTTCGGCTCGACCGACACCCAAGGCCCGGGCCTGCACGTGGTGGGACCTGAGCGCGACGGCTCTGAGGCCGGCAACCCCGACCGGGGGGCGGCACCGCGCCGGGACTGGGGGGGCGGCCTCTACCCTGGCACGTTCCTCGGGGTCTCGGTCCTCGACGACGGCGACGATCTCACCTGTGTCGTCCAGGGCGGCTTCCATCCACCGGCGGTGCGGGCGTTGCTCGACGAGTACCTGGCCCTGCTCGTCGACATCGTGGCCGCTCCACTGCGGAAGGCAGCCGAGCTGGTCAGGCGCGACACCGGCGCAGCACACACCGGGGCAGCACACACCACAGTGCCGGGCACTGAGCGCTTCGCCGGCTTCACCTTCGATCGTGGGCTGCTGGAGACCGCCCTCACCGCATGTGCCGGCGTGGCCGGGGCCAGCGTGGCGGTCGAGGACGGAGACGACGGTCCCCGCATCGTGGCCGAGGTGACCCCTGAACCGGGCCCACCGCTCAGCCTGACGCGACTGCGGAAGGGCCTGTGGCACCAGCTTCCCGGCTCGCCATGGCCGGCCACGCTGGTGGTGAGGGGATCCTCGCCCGAACCGACCGCCCCGGCTGACGGGCTCCGGGGTCGCCCACCGGGCGATCCGCCCGGCGGCGAGGAGGCCCGACTGGCCACCGCCTGGGCCCGGGTCCTTCGGGTCCCGGAGGTGAGGGCCCAGGCCAACTACTGGCAGCGATTTTCGTTCTTCGAGGCCCTGGACGACGCCCGGCGCGCAGGTGCGGAGGTCACGGCCGAGCAGGTGGCCAGGAACCGGACCATCGAGACCCTGGCCGCCGACATCGCCTCCGGCCAGCCGGCCGCCGGTGGCGCTGGGTCCGCCTCTGATGCCGGGACCATCACGAGGGGTGGCGGGTCCGGCCCGACCTGGCGTAAGTGGCGACGGATGTCCCGCGAAGGGCCCGCCGTTGTCGTGCCCCCTGTTCGCCAGGCCAGCACCGCCGCAGCCACGGCCGTTGAAGCCACCGCCGTTGAAGCCACCGCCGTTGAAGCCACGGCCGGCGTTCCCGGAACCGAGGTCATCCGCACCGAGGGTCTCACCAAGACCTATCCCAGCGGCCTGGCGGCAGTCAACGGCCTCGACCTGTCGGTGTACGCCGGTGAGATCTTCGGCCTGCTCGGACCGAACGGTGCAGGGAAGACCACCACCATCGGGATGCTCACCACGCTGGTCATGCCCACGGCGGGCCGGGCCTGCGTGGCCGGGGTCGACGTGGTGGCCGACCCGGCCCTTGCCAAGCAGTTCATGGGCGTGGTCCCCCAGGCCAACAACCTCGACAACAACCTCACCGTGTTCGAGAACCTGTACTTCCACGGCCGCTACTTCGGCATGGGAGCGGGCCCGGCCCGGAGGGCCGCCGAGGAGCTGCTGGAGCGCCTGCGCCTGGCCGGGCGGGGCCGCGACCGCGTCGAGCACCTGTCGGGGGGCATGGTCCGCCGCCTGCTCCTGGGCCGAGCGCTCATGCAGGGACCGGCCATCATCTTCCTGGACGAGCCCACCGCCGGCCTGGACCCCCAGAGCCGCCTGGCCCTGTGGGACATCCTCGACGCCCTCCACCAGGGCGGCCAGACCATACTGCTCACGACCCACGACATGGACGTGGCCGACCGTTTCTGCGACCGGGTGGCCATCATGGACCACGGCCGCATCCTGGCCCTCGACACCCCGAAGGTGTTGAAGCGCTCCCTCGGCTCGGGGACGTCGGTCATCGTGCGGGGCGAAGGCGACCTCGACGACCTCGTCCGGCGCCTGGACGCCCTGGAGTGGACCCGCGATTGCCGCCGGACCGACGTCGGTGTGCGGGTCGTGCTGGACCGGGCTGAGGGTGCCCTTCCCTCCGTCATGGCCCTGGCCGAGGAGGCCAGGGTCAAGATCAGCGACGTGGCCGTCAGCGAGGACAGCCTGGAGGCCGTGTTCATCAACCTGACCGGCCGGGAGCTGCGGGAATGAGGACCACCTCGACGCCGGCCCCGCCGCCGCGCTCCCCGCCCGCCTCCCCCTCCGAGGCACTCGCCGCTACTGCCCGGTCACGCTATCTGGCCACCGGGGCGGCGTTCTGGGGGCTGGTGCTGCGCGACCTCACCGTGTTGAACCGCAAGCTCCACATCTTCCTGGCCCGCACCGTGGTCCAACCCCTGCTGCTGGTGTTCGTCTTCGCCAACGTCTTCCCTCGCATCTCCCAGGGCATCGGCGGTGGGGCAGGCGCGTCACGGTTCACGACCATCCTGGTCCCCGGCGTCATCGCCCTGTCCGTGGTCATCAACGGGGTGCAGGCGGTGGCCGTCAACCTGGTCCAGGAGATCAGCTACAACCGCGAGATCGAGGACCGGGTGCTGGCCCCCATCTCCGTGCGCATGGTGGCGATCGAGAAGATCGTCTTCGG
This sequence comes from Actinomycetota bacterium, assembly GCA_030945745.1. Classification (GTDB taxonomy): domain Bacteria; phylum Actinomycetota; class Acidimicrobiia; order Acidimicrobiales; family Palsa-688; genus JALZAH01. The sequence continues at coordinate 773 of JALYZO010000138.1, read as the reverse complement.
CGCTCTCGAGGGCCTCTTCGCCGGCCTGGTCGTGTTCCCCATCGCCGCCCTCGTGCCCGCCACGCCGGTGTACCTCCGCATCGACTGGGTGGTGCTGGTGACCGTGGCTCCGCTGGCCTGCGTGGCCTCGGCGGCCCTGGGCCTGACCCTCGGCACCCTCCTCGAGCCCCGGTCCGTGACCTTCCTGTTCAGCATCGTCCTGCTGCCGCTCACCATCCTGGGCGGCCTGTACTATCCGTGGTCCCGGCTGGGTCCCATCCCCTGGCTCAAGGTCGCCGTGCTGGTGAACCCCCTCATCTACATGAGCGAGGGGTTCCGGGCCGCCCTGGTCACCAGAGTTCCCCACATGGGACTGCCCGGCGTCTACTTCGCCCTGTCGCTGTTCACCGTCGTCCTCACCGTGACCGGGATCAAGGGATTCAAGCGGCGGATCCTCACCTGAGACCTGAGGCGGGTCAGCTCACCCGGTAGGAGACCGGTTGGGATGCCACCGGCCTGCCTCCCACCGAGAGCACCAGGGTCCCCGCCCAGTTGCCGCCCATCCCGAAGGTCACCGAGTCGTCGTAGACACCGGGCGAGATCTCATGACCCATGTACCTGCTCATCCCCATGGGCATGCTCAGCATGTCGACGGCGACGCACATGGTGGCACCGCTCACCGGCTGGCCCCGAAGGTTCAGGAAGGCCAACACGTCACCGGTGGGAGGGCGGGGCGGGTCGGGCTGGGGGTGCGTCCTCATCGTGTAGGCGGGATCGCTCGACAACGGACCGCA
>JALYZO010000137.1 GCA_030945745.1 Actinomycetota bacterium | reverse complement strand
GGTGATCGCCTACCGGGAGACGATCACCACCGCCGCACAGGGCGAGGGGAAGTACAAGAAGCAGACCGGAGGACACGGTCAGTTCGGGGTGGCCACGTTGACGATCGAGCCCCTCGACCGGGGAGCCGGGTTCGAGTTCGTGGACAGGGTGGTGGGTGGAGCCATCCCCCGCCAGCTCATCCCGGCCGTGGCAAAGGGCGTCGAGGAGGCGATGGCTACCGGCGGCCTGCACGGCTACCCGGTGGTCGACGTGCGGGTGACGTGCGTGGATGGCAAGTACCACCCGGTCGACTCGTCGGAGATCAGCTTCAAGATGGCGGGTGCCCTGGCTCTGCGGGAGGCGATGGCGGCCGCCGTCCCGGTGATCCTCGAACCAGTGGCGTCCGTCGACGTTGTCGTGCCCGACGCCTGTCAGGGCGATGTGCTCGGCGATCTCAGCTCGCGACGGGGTCGGGTGCAGAACACCGAGCCGACCGAACCGGGATGGTCCCGGATCACCGCTCTGGTGCCGACCTCGGAGCTGTCCCGCTACGCCACGGAGCTGCGAGCGACCACCGGCGGACGGGGCCACTTCGCCATCCGTCACGATCACTATGACCTCCTGCCGTCCCATCTGGCCGACAAGGTGACCGCCAAGGGGGGCTGAGGCCTGAGGGCCCGCTGAGCGACCCCCGGGCGATGGCGGGAGGTCGGGGCCGCGGCCGAACCGCTCCATGCCGTCCTGACCCCGCCCATGGGGAGCACGTTGTTGCTCTGCACGATGGTCTGATCGAGCCGAGGATCTCTGTGTTCACATCACCGCTGAGATGGCCGACAAGGACCGCACCGACGACGTCGCCCTTCTGGCAATCGCCCTGCACTAACGTGAACCCGTTCCTCGTCGGTTAGCCGGTGATCATGTCGTGATGCCCTCCGTGGCTGAACATCTCACGCTTGCGCCTGACGCCTCGGCTGTGGCCACGGCTCGCGGACTCGTTTCCGACCTCTGCAAACAGATCGGCCTCAACGCCGACGCCCGGGACACGGCGGTGCTCCTGACCAGCGAGACGGTCACCAACGCCTTCACCCACGGACGCAGCGAGGCCCGCATCTTCGTCACGGTGTCGCTGGAGAGGATCCGCGTGGAGGTGGGCGACGACAATTCCCGCCATCCCCATCAGGTGTCCCGGGACCACGGCGCGCTCGACGGCCGGGGGATGACGATCGTCGGCATCCTGGCCACCAACTGGGGGGTCACCGACGATCCCTACGGGAAGGTGGTCTGGTTCGAGGTGGCAGCCACGTCCCGATGAGCGCAGCGGCTCTTCGCTACACGCCGATGGCCACCGTCCCCAGACTGCGAGTCGACCTCTCCTCCGACACCGTCACCCGGCCGACCAAAGCGATGCGCCGGGCCATGGCCAACGCCGAGGTGGGTGACGAGCAGAGGGGCGAAGATCCCACGGTCAACGCGCTGACGGAGCGGGTGGGCGACCTGCTCGGCCACGAGGCCGCCGTCTTCCTGCCGTCCGGCACGATGTGCAACCAGATCGCCGTGGCCGTGCACTGCGCCCCCGGCGATGCGTTCTTCTGCCACCGATCGGCCCACCCGCTCCTGTCCGAAGCCGGCGGGGCGAGCGCGCTGGCCGGGGCTCAACCCCATCCCCTTGACGGGCCCCGTGGCATCTTCGGCGCCGACCAGCTACGAGCGGCGATCGCCCACGAGACCCGCTACGCGCCGCACCCCAGCCTCGTCTGGGTGGAACAGACCGCCAACCTGGTCGGAGGCTGCTGCTGGAGCCTCGACGAGATCGGTGGCGTGCTCGACGTCGCCGAAGAGCGGTCGCTGCGCACCCACCTCGACGGTGCCCGACTCCTGAACGCGACGACCGCCACCGGCCATCGGGCAGCAGACTACGCGGGCCGCTTCGACACGGCCTGGATCGACTTCTCCAAAGGCCTGGGGGCGCCGGTCGGTGCCGTGCTGGCCGGCTCGGCCGCCCTCGTCGACGAGGCCTGGCGGTGGAAGCAACGTCTTGGAGGTTCGATGCGTCAATCAGGCATCGTGGCCGCCGGCGCCCTCCACGCCCTCGAGCATCACGTCGAGCGGCTGGCCGAGGACCACGCCAACGCCCGACGGCTGGCCGCCGGCCTGGCGGGGACGCCAGGGCTTCGCATCGACGCCGCCGCCGTGGAGACCAACATCGTGGCGGCCGACGCGTCGGCTTGGCCCGGTGGGGCCGGCGAGCTGGTGCACCGCCTGACCGTCGAGCACGGTGTGCGAGCCAGCTTCGGCCTGGGAGGCCGGGTGCGCTTCGTGACCCACCTCGACGTCGATGCGAACGACATCGACGTCGCCGTCGAAGCCGTGCATCGCTTAGCGGCCAGCCGGGTCTGACTCGCCGCCAGACGACACCTCCCTCCTCGCCCGGTCCGCCGGTCGCGTAGCATCGGACGCCCGCCTGGTTCGCCGACGGGAGGCGAGGGATCGGTGAGCCACCAGAGAGGACACTCCCCGTGCGATCCATCGGTCCGATCCCCGTCCCCACGCCGGGCCAGACGCTGCGTATGGCACGCATGAGCGCAGCCCTGGCCGCCCTGCCGTCGGCCACCGCAGTCGGGGTGGCGGTGGCTGCGCTGCGAGGCGACAAGCGGTCAGGCGTCGATGCTGTCCTGCCGCCGTGGCTCGACTGGTACCTGGCCACGGGCGGCGTCACCGTCGAGGTAGTCGCAGGCAGAGCGCACCTGCGCAAGCCCCGCCCAGCCGTGTTCGTGTGGAACCACAAGAACAACTGGGACTCGATGGTCACAGCGTCGCTGGTCCGCACCCGGTTCACCGGCGTGGCCAAGAAGGAGCTCCAGAAGGTCCCGCTCATGGGGACCTTCGGGCGCTTCATGGACCTCTGCTTCATCGACCGCTCCGGCAAGCTTTCCGCCGCCGAGCAGCTCCGGGAGGTCGAGGACCTGGCCCGCAAGGGGCTCTCCGTCCTCGTCGCCCCCGAGGGCACGCGGTCCGCCGACGGCAGCCTCGGTCCGTTCAAGAAGGGGGCGTTCCGCATCGCCCTGGCCACTGGGCTGCCCATCGTGCCCATCGTCATCCGCAACGCCGAGGTGCTGGGTGATTCGTCGTCGAAGATGATGGGCTCGGGCCACATCCAGGTCGTCGTTCTTCCCCCCGTATCCCCCGACGACTGGTCGAGAGCGGACCTCCCCAAGCGCATCGAGGAGGTCCGCTCCTCCTTCGTCGATACCTTGGCCGACTGGCCGAACCCCCCTCCCCGCCGCTGATGACCCATCCCTGAGATCCCCCTGCCCGAGCTCAGCCTGAACAAGTCCGTCTGGGATGCCGAGGGATTCAGATTCTCGTCATCGACTCGCCGCTGAGCAATGCCGGTGGAAGCAGGCCGAGCGCCAGCCGCGAAGCGAGCTGAACGCGGCCACGGCCTCGACTCGATCAAGCTGGTCGACAGTGACCACACGCTCGACCATGCGGCCCTGGGCCAGCAGCCGAGCGCGCTCGACGCCGGGCAGCAGACCGCAGTCGAGCGGCGGGGTGCACCACGCACCATCGACGCGCACGGCGACGTTGGCTCGCGTCGTCTCGGTGATCTCGCCCCGCTCATTGACGAGGAGGACATCGTCGGCATGAGCGTGACGTCGCGCCCGGTCGTCGTAGCGGGCCCGGTCGGTGGTCTTGTGGAACAGCGCCGGGTTGGAGGAGTCGACCGGTTCGCGGTCGATGCACAGGGTCAGCGCGCCAGAGCGGAGGACGTTCGCGGGCAAAGGCGACGTTGCCACCTCGACGACACCATCGCCGCGAAGGACGAGGCGCACCCGCGCCGGGCACGTCCATCCCGACACGGCGTCCACGAGCCTCTCCTCGACGTCGGCTCCGCCGGCGATGGCGAAGTAGCCGGCGGACGACGCCAGGCGGGCCAGGTGGCCCCGGAGGTTTCGGATCCCGTGGTCGTCGTCGTCGGCGGCCGCCGCCGGGTCGAACGCCATCGTCTCGAGCAGCCCGCCGTGTTCGCCCACGACCGGAGAAGGGGAGCGCAGCGCCTTGGTCTTGACCACGACCTCCTCCCATTCGGCGGCCGGTGCCGAGTCCCAGGTGATGCCTCCACCGGACCCGTACTCCGCCACCTGGCGGATCTTGTCGACCACCGCGGTGCGGATGGCCACGGCGAAACGGGCGGCCACGCTCCCGGTCGCGCCGCCGGTACGTGCCGGTCGGATCAATCCCACTGCACCGCAGTACACCCCGCGGGGCGAACCCTCGAGCTGGGCGATCAGGGCCATGGTCGACACCTTGGGCGCCCCTGTGACCGAGCCACAGGGGAACAGGGCGGCGAAGACGTCCGCCAGGTGCGTCCCGGGCAGCGGCGCGGCGGTGACCGTCGAGGTGAGCTGCCACACCGTCGGGTGCCGTTCGACCTGCCACAGGGCGGGGACGGTGACGGTCCCAGGCACGGCGATGCGGCCCAGGTCGTTACGGACCAGGTCGACGACCATGAGGTTCTCGGCTCGCTCCTTGGGCGATGATCGCAGCGACTCGGCGTGAGCCTCGTCCTCCCCACTCCACCGGCCGCGTGCACTCGTGCCCTTCATGGGTCGGGTGGTCACGCGCCGTGCGTCGAGCTCCAGGAACGACTCCGGTGAAGCACAGGCCACCGCCCACTCGTCGGTCTCCAGGTAGGCGTGAAACCCGCCGCTGTGGCTCGCCACCAACTGCTGGTACAGAGCGAACGGGTCGCAGGAGGGGCCCCAGGGTCGGCGGAACCGGGTCGTGTAGTTGACCAGGTACGTGTCCCCAGCGGCGATGGCCGCCCGGATGGTGGCCACCGCAGCGGCGTGGTCGCCCGCCGTCGTCTCCGCCGCCCATGCTGGTGCGCCTCCGCCCTCCCCCGCGTCGACCATCGCCCGGAGAGCCTCCGCCGACCGGAGAGGCTCCGCGGGCCGGAGAGGCTCCGCGGGGCGAAGCTCGGCAAACAGGCCGAACCAGGCCAAAGGCAGATGTGCTCCTGGCGGCGAGGGCGAGACCCGTCGAACGGCGAGCGAGGCATCAAACGCCGGAGCCGCCTCATAGGCCACGAATCCCGCGGCGAACCATCCTCTGCGAGCGGCCTCCTCCGCCTCGGCCAGCACCGCAACCACCTCGGGCGGGGTCCATGCCACCAACTGGCCCTTCTTTGCTTTCAGCTCGAAGGCGTCATCTCCCCCGCCACCCCGGTGATCGAAGCGGCAGCGGACGAACGATGGCACCGACGCAGCCTCCCACGCCGGCCACGAATTGCCGAACTCCTCGTCGCATGGTGGGGAACGTGGTCATGGACCTCCACCGGGAGCAGGTCTCTGGTCATGAGTCGGGCGGGCCCGCCCGATCGGCCCGACTCGGTTGGCCACCCGCCACACCACCCGCAGCCCCGACCAGTCGTCGTCGATGGCGGCGATCTTGACGTCGACCAGCCCGAGAGACAGGGCGGTGGCGCGCACGATGGTGTCGGTGAGGTCGCTGCGGTGGCCGCCCGCCCGCCGGGGCCACAGCACCCACAGCCCACCGGCGGGGTAGATGCGCTGCGCCAGGGCAGGCAGACGGGTCGGCAACTCGGCCGCCGAGGTGAAGAAGGCGATGATCACGTCGGCCGGCTCGGTGCTCTCGACGTAGGTCAGCTCCGGCGGGTCAGTGAACGCCCACCCGGGCGGCGCGGCATCGAGATCGGCGCGGAGGCCGGGTTTCAGACCGAGCTTGCGCGCCTGGGGGGTGGCCACCTCAGCGGGTCCGGCCGGTCGTGGCCCGCATCCGGCAGGCGGCGAGCACCAGCCCGGTGGCCAGCGCAGCGCCGGCGCCCTCGCCGGCCCGCAGCCGCAGATCCAGCAACGGCTCCAGGCCCAACCGGGCCAGCACCGCGGGATGGGCCAGCTCCCGGCTGCACTGGCCGGCGATGAGGTGGGCGACGACGCCGGGTTCGAGGAGCCCGGCGACCAGGGCGGCCACCGAGGTGGCCAGGCCGTCGAGGACGACGACGGCACCGCCGGAGACGGCGCCCAGGGTGACACCGGCCAGGGTGGCAAGCTCGGGCCCACCGAGCGCGGCCAGCGCCGCAAGCGGATCGGCGGCGCCGGTGCCGGGAGCCGACGCCCGGAACCGGCGCAGGGCGGTAGCGACGACGGACCGCCGCCGTTCCACCATCGTCATGTCCGAGCCGGCACCGAGGCCGACCGTGTCGGCGGCGTCGACGTCGAGGAGGGATGCGGCCAGGGCGGCGGCGACGACCGTGTTGGCCACGCCGACCTCCCCGAGGGCGACCACCGGGAACCCGTCGGCCGCCGCCCGGCCCCGTCGGCGTCCGAGCTCGACCAGTTCGGCTACCTGCGCCGCCCCCAGGGCGTCGGCATCGCGGATGTTGCCGACGGAGGTGCCGGCATCGATGATGTCGACGGTCAGCCCGGCGGTGCCGGCGGCGACCACCCCGAGGGCCTCCCCGGCCCGGGCCGCGGCCAGCACCTCGTCGGTGACCGACGGGTCGAAGGCGCTGACCCCGAGGGCGACCACCGGGTGGCGGCCGGCGACGAGGACCAGGGTCCCACCGGCCGGGGCGCCCCGCCCCAGAGCCATGACGCGGTCGACGGCGCGATCCAAGACCCCGAGGGAGCCGAGTGGGGTCAGCAGGTCGTCGGCGTCGTCCCGGGCGGCGACCACGTCGGGGGGCCGCGGCGCCCGCAGCTTGGAAACCGGAGGGCGGGGGGCCTCCGGCTGCGGCCACCGGTCCCGGATGACCACCTCGTCGAGCGGTTGACGCTTCGACCATCCGGCCCGCTGCAGACCGGGCTCGGGTGGTCGCTCGTCGGGCCACCCGAGGCACAGCCAGCCGAGCGGCACCACGTCGGGGGGCAGGGCCAGCAGGGCGGCGAGCTCTGCTGGGTCGAACAGGGTGACCCATCCCATGCCCAGGCCCTCGGCCCGGGCCGCCAACCACAGGTTCTCGATGGCGCAGGCACACGACCACAGGTCGGCGTCGGGAAAGGTGGCCCGGCCCAGGATCCCGGCGGCCGGCGTGCGCCGGTCGCAGCACACCACCACCCCCATCGGGGCCTCGCGGATGCCTTCGAGCTGCAGGTCGAGCAGGTGGCGAGCGGCGCTGGCCTCCATGAGCGCGGCTTGGGCCAGGCGCTCACGGTCGGCCATCCAGGCGGCTCGTTCGCGAGCCTGCTCGTCGCCGACCACCACGAACCGCCACGGCTGGGACTGCCCGACGCTGGGTGCCTGGTGGGCAGCGCCCAGGATCCGCTCCATGGTGGCGTCGTCGACGGGATCGGGACGGTACCGGCGGATGTCGCGCCGGGCCCCGATGACCTCGTAGAGCGCACGGCGGCTGGCTTCGGGCAGCCGCCACCCGTCGGGCGCCGCCGACCGCTCGGCGGCGGAGGTCGCGTCACCGATGACGGGGACAGGCCGCTGCCAGGTCAACGGGTTCCCTCGGGGGCGCCGCCGGCAATGAGACGCCCGAGCGCACCCTGGTCGACGTGGTCCTCGACCAGGTCGGCCAACCGGTCGAACTGGGCGTGGCGGGCTGCGGCGAACGACACACCGGCAACGGTGAATGTCTTGCCCCGCCCGTCGGCCACGGCGCCCAGGAACCGGACTCGAAAGGCGTCGGCCTCGAACAGACCGTGCAGCGAGGTGCCGAGCGTCCCGGCGCGCTCGACCGGCCCGTCGGTGGCCCCCTCCACCTCGCCGCCGTCGAGGTGGACCCAACCTCGGGCCGTGCCACGGATGATGCGCCCGTGGTGGATCTGGTAGCCGACCATGGTCTCGCCCAGGGCGGTGCCCGAGCGGCGGCGGGTCACCTTGTGGGCCGCGAACTCGGTGGTCACGTCCAGCCAGCCCAGCCCGTCGACGACGCCGAAGCCGGACTCGACGGTGTCGACGATCCTCCGGCCCAGCATCTGGTAACCGCCGCAGATGCCGAGCACCGTCGCCCCGCTCCGTCGCCGCTCGGCGATGGTGGCGGCCAGGCCGCTGTCCCGCAACCAGGCCAGGTCGGCGACGGTGGCCTTGGTGCCGGGCAGGATGATCAGGTCGGGGGCCCCGAGCGCCTCGGGCCGCTCCACCAGGCGCACGGAGACGCCCGGTTCGATGGCCAGGGCATCGATGTCGGTGACGTTCGACAGGCGAGGGAAACGGACCACGGCGACGTCGACGATGTCGGCCGCTGCCAACCCGAACGGCAACGACCCGGCCGGCTGCGGGCGCAGGGGCCCCGGGCGCCGCCCGTCGAGGGCCAAAGAGTCCTCGGCGTCGAGCGCAACATCGGCGACGAAGGGCAGCACGCCCAAGGTGGGTACCCCGCAGCGGCGCTCCAGGTCGTCGAGGCCGTCGCCGAGCAGTGCCGGATCGCCCCTGAACTTGTTGATCACGAACCCCCGGATCAACTTGCGGTAGTGATCGGGCAGGAGCATGACCGTGCCGTACATGGCGGCGAAGACCCCTCCCCGGTCGATGTCGCCGACCACGATGGCGGGCAGGTCCGCCTCGGCGGCGATGCGCAGGTTGACGATGTCGTGGTCGGCCAGGTTGATCTCCGCCGGGCTGCCGGCGCCTTCAGCGATCACCACGTCGAAGCGGCGGCGCAGGTCGTCGAGGGAGGCGAGCACGGTGGCCAACAGGTCTGGCTTGAGGTCGTGGTACTCGGCGGCGCTGAGATGGCCGAGAGGCTCACCGTTGACGATCACCTGGCTGGCCCGCTCCCCCGTGGGCTTGAGCAGGATGGGGTTCATGCACACGTCCGGCTCCACCCCGGCGGCCAGGGCCTGCACGCCCTGGGCCCGGCCGATCTCGTGGCCCGCCGGGGTGACGTAGGAGTTGAGCGCCATGTTCTGGGCCTTGAACGGCGCCACCGAGATCCCCCGACGGGCCAGGAGGCGGCACAGTCCGGTCACCACGTGGCTCTTGCCGGCGTCGCTGGTGGTGCCGCACACCATCAGCCCACCCCGCAGCCCCGGTATCAGCGTGCCCGGAATCAGGGGATCCGACACAGCGCCTCATCCAGTCGGGCCAGGCCTTCGGGCCCGGGCACGGCGATGCGGACGGTCCCGGGCATCCCGAAGCTGGCGCAGTCCCGCACCACCACAGCTCGCGCCCCCAACCGTTCCCGCAGGTCCCCGGCGTCGTCGACGAGCACCCAGTTGACGTCGCTCGGCCGGGCCCGCAGGCCGCGGCGAGCGAGCACCCCGAGCAGCTGGGTGCGCAGCTCCGCGATGGCGCCCGCCCACGCCGCCAGCCGGGCGGAGGCCACAAGGGCGGGCACAGCCGCCAAGGCGAGGCCATTGACCGACCACTGGGGCTGCGCTACCCGGGCGGCGGCGACCACGTCGGTGTCCACGCAGGCCAGGTAGCCGATGCGCAACCCGGGGCAGGCGAACAGCTTCGTCAGGGACCCGACGACGATCGCCCCCAGGTCCAGGTCGCCCCGGGTCCAGGTCCCGGTGGCCAGCGGGTAGAACGCCTCGTCCCACACGTCGGCCCGGGCATCGCCGGCGGCCAGCAGCCCCGTCGGGTTGTGGGGGTTGCTGCGCCACCGCGGGCCGCCCGCGGCTCTCGGATGGAGCCCGAACTCGGGCTCGGCGGCCACCCCGCCGCCGACCACTCGAGCGGCCAGGGCGATGGCCTCGGCGCCCCCGTTGGTGATCAGCAGCTGCGCGTCGTCGACGCCGATGGCCTCGGCCAGGGTGGCGTTGGCCCGGGCCGGATCCGGGTACCGCACCAGCTCGTCGAGGTGGGGGGAGACGATGCCGCGGATGTCGGGGGCCACCGGGTTGAGGCTGAGGGAGAGGTCGACGACCGCACCGACGTCGATGCCCAGAGCGCGGGCCACCGCGGCACCGTCACCGCCGTGCGCTCCGGGGGCGGGCACACCGGAGCCGGTCACGGGCGGTGCCCTCGCCGGCCGAGGATCCATCCGGCGGTGGCCAACATGGCGGCGGCGACCAGGCTCACCTGCCGCGAAAGGCACACGGCCCGGGCGATGTCGCCGGGACCGGCGGGGGGGCCGGCTCCCAGCGTCGGGCGGACCTCGACGCGGTCGCCGTAGTGGTTCTCGCCGCCCAGCCGGACGCCCAGGGCGGCGGCGAACGCCGCTTCGGCCACCCCGGCGTTGGGTGAAGGGTGAGCGTCGGCCTGGTAGCGGACGGCGGAGAGGACGGCGACCGCACGGTGGGGTCGGACGATGACCACCAGCCCGGCGGTGACCCGGGCGGGGATCAGGTTGGCGGCGTCGTCGAGGCGGGCGCTGGCCCAGCCGAAGCGCTCGTATCGCTCGTTGTGGTGCCCGACCCGGGCGTCGAGGGTGTTGACGGCCCGATACGCCAGCGCCCCCGGCGCGCCGGCGAGCGCGCCCCACAGGGCGGGGGCGATGATGGCGTCGACGGTGTTCTCGGCCACCGACTCGACCACCGCCCGGCAGATCTCGTGGTCGTCGAGGCCCGCCGTGTCCCGGCCCACCAGGCCCCGCAGCATAGCCCGCGCGGCGATCAGGTCGCCGCGCTCCAGCGGCCCGTGCACCTCGGCGGCCGCTTGAGCGAGGGACCGGCCGGCGACGGCCAGGTAGGTTGCCGCAGCCGTGGACCGGGCCAGGGTGCCGACGACGACACCGATGCCCACGCCGGCGCCGGCATGGACCAATCCGGGCAACCTTCCGTCCCGGTAGAGCCGCTCCTCGATGGCGCCCATGGCATCCCCGAAGACCGAGACGGGATGGGGTCGCAGCGGCGGTTCACCGATGATCATGTCGGCGATCACCCCCCAGGCGGCGCCGGTCAACCGCCCCCCCGGGCGGCCGACGATCACAGTCCAGGAGCTCACCATCGTGCTCCCGCCACGACCAGGCCTGCGGACTCGGCGATCATGCCCGCCGCCCCGAGCACGTCGCCGGTGAACCCCCCCAGGCGACGCTGGGCGAAGGCCAGGACGGCGATGCCGGCAACGACGGCGCAGACGACGGCCACCACACCGGGCCCACCGGAACCGACGGCGGCCAGGACGACGGCGGCCAGGGCCCCGCCGACCAACGGGGCGGCGTTCCTCCCGGCCCTTGCGGTGGGCGCATCGGATCGGAACGCGCTGGCCAGTCCCCCGCCCGGCCGGGCGTAGGGCAACACGGTGGCTGCCGCGGCCATCAGGGTCCGCGATGCGCACCACAGGCCGGCGATCAGGAGGGGAGCCGGCTTGGTGACGTCGAGGCCGGCGACGCGGGCGACGAGCACGACGGCCACCGCCGTCACCCCGAACGCCCCCACGTCGGGTGCGGCCATGACCTCCAGGCGCCGGGCCCTCGACAACGGCCCCAGGAGCCCATCGGCGCTGTCGGCCAGACCATCGACGTGCAGCAGCCCGGTGGTGGCCAGGTCGGCGACGACGGCAAGCACGGCCGCCACCAGCGGCGGCCACAACCGGTCCGCTCCCCACCACACGGTGCCCACCACCAGACCGACGGTGGCGCCGACGACGGGAAACCAGCGCAGCGTCGAGGGTTGCGGCGCCTCGGCTGTGCCGATCACGGTGAGGAACCCGAACGCCCGCCTCAACGGCCGTCGCCGATCATCCGAGTGGCAGGGTGCGGCCGGCGACCACGAGCAGCACCGTGGCCGATGCGTCGGCCACCGCCCGGTTGACCCCGCCCAACGCGTCGCGGAAGCGCCGACCGGTCGCCGTCGAGGGATGGACTCCCATGCCGACCTCGTCGGACACCAGGATCGTCGGCTGGCGGCGCTCGGCGAGGGCGGCGACCAGCTGTGAGCAGTCGACGACGAAGTCGGGGTGGCCCGCCACCCAGGTACCGAGGGAGTCGACCAGCACCGGCCCGTCGATGGCGCCCAGCGAGGCGGCCAGGTCACCGGCCGGTCCCAGCTCCACCGTCGACCAACGGGACGGCCGGCGCGAGCGGTGACCGGCGATGCGCGCCGCCCACTCCGGGTCGCTGCGATCAACCGCTCCGGTGGCCACGAAGGTGACGTCGCCGAGAGGCTCGGCCAGGCGTTCGGCCACCGCGGACTTCCCCGATCGCGCACCGCCGAGCACCAGGGTGACCGGTCGCTCCACGGCTCAGCTACGCCCGGCATCGGCATGGTTGCGGTGCTCGAGCGCCAGATGCGAGTGGCCGGCACCGACGGGATGGCCGACGTCGTCGCCGTGACCGGGGAACGCGGCACGGAACCGGCAGGTGTCGCAGTTGGTGACCACCACCCCATCGAGGGCCTCGTCGATACGCGCCAGCACCGGGGCCACCAACGCCGGGTCGGGGCCCAGGTAGCCGGCGTCGACCACGACCCGGTCGGACGCCGCCTGGAAGGCGGCGATCTGGCGCCGGGCCCGCTCGATCAGCCGCCCGTGGCAGAGGAACCAGAAGAACACGGCGAAAGGGCCGGGAGTGAGGGCGGCCATCTGCTCCAAGGAGTCGGGCACCGACGGCCAGGTCATGCCGGTGAAACCCACGTGGAGCAGTGTCGAGCCGTGCCATTCGGCCACCAGGCGGGCGGCTCGGGTGGCTTGGGCGTTGGCGTCGGGATCGGAGGTGCCCCGGGCCACCACGAGCAATGGCAGGGACCCGCGGGGGGCACCTCCGGTCCGGGTCCCGGATATGGCCAGGACGGCGGCGGCCACGTTCGCGCCGGCGATGGCCACCAGCTCCGTGGTGACCCCCAGCGGGCTGCCGTAGGTGATGGCCACGTGGGGGTGGCGTTCCCGCCCCTCGATGACCACGGCGGGGACGTCACTCTTGGCGTGGCCGGCGCCGAGCAGCAGCAGGGGCAGGACGACGATCTGGCGGCACCCCCGGGCAACGAGATCGTCGAGGGCCAAGGTGGCTGGCGGGTCCGACATCTCGAGGAACCCGAGCTCGATGGCCATCCCGGGCCTGGCGGCGGCGACCGCGTCCGCGATGCGGTGCATCTGCTGTGCGCCCAGCCGGCTGCGGCTGCCGTGGCCGACCAGGAGGACACCGACCGGGGCGCGCTCGGGACCCCGGCGGGCGGGTGCTGGCAGCTGGATCCCGTCGTCGGACCGCTCGGGGACGAGCATCAGGCCGCGTCGGTGGTTCGGCGGATGATGGTGGCGATGGCCGCCGGGTCGAGCTCCTCGACGGGGATGCACTCCGCTCCCATGGCCTCGGCCAGGCGCCGGGCCAGGCCCAGGCGTGGCGTGCCGGTCTCGCAGTCGAGGACCAGGGCGGCCAGGCCGGCCGAGCGGACGGCGCCGGCGGCGGCCAGCGCATCGCCCAGAGCGTCGGGACCTCCGGTGGCCCGCCCGTCGGTGAGCACGGCGAGCAACGGCACGGCCGGCGACGATGCCCGCATGGTGGCCACCTTGAGCGCCATGCGGATCCCCTCGGCCAACGGCGTCGTCCCGCCGGTGGCCAACGCGCCGAGGCGGTTGCGGGCCACCTCCACGCTGGTCGTCGGGGCCAGGAGGACCTCGGCACCGTCTGCCCGGAAGCCGACCAGCGACACGTGGTCGCGGCGTTGGTAGGCGTGGTTGAGCAGACCGAGCACGGTGCCGGTGGCGGCCGCGGCCCGTTCGGGGGCGCCCATCGACCCGCTCAGGTCCACGGCCAGGATCAACAACCGCCCGGCCTTCGCCTCCCGCACGGCGGCGCGCAGGTGGGCGGCGTCGCCCGGCGATCCGGTGCTGCCGTCGGCCTTGCGGTGGCGAGCGATCTCCCGGATGGTGGCCACCACGGCGAGGGGGAGCTCGGGTGCGCTGGCGACCGGCACGTCGCGGACCATGCGGCCCCGACCACCGACGATCTTGATGGGGGATCCGAGGGACGGGTGGCGCTCGGCGCCGAGCGGCATGGGGCGGGTGCCCGACGGTCCGGGCCGCTTGGCGTCCCCGGCCTCGTCATCGCCGGCCTCGTCATCGCCGGCCTCGTCATCGCCGGCGGGGGGATCGCCGAGCGCGTCCCGCAACGCGTCGTCGAGGCGGTCGGGGGGCAGGGTGGGGGGATCGAACGGCGACCGACGACCTCGATGCGCCAGGACCATCGGCGCCACCGCGCGAAGGTCGTCCTCGGTGGCCACCGATCGTCCCTCCAGGCCGGCCCGGGCCGCCGCCGCCCGGCACAGAGCCAGGTCGGCCCGCAGGCCTTCGGCACCCACGGCCACCGCCAGGCGTGATGCTGCCACCAGGAGATGGTCGTCCAGGGTGGCCGGCCGGGCCCGGGCCAGCCGGGCGGCCATGGTGGCGTCGGCGGCTGTCGCTGCACCGGGGGTCTCGTTGTCCCCCCGGTCATGCGCCAGGCGCCGTCGGACTGCTTCGACGCGGTCGGCCGGGTCGGCCGGGGCTTGCACCTCGACGCACAGTCCGAAGCGGTCGAGGAGCTGGGGGCGGAGCTCGCCCTCCTCGGGGTTCATGGAGCCGACCAGCACGAAGCGGGCCGGGTGGCGCTGCGAGACCCCGTCGCGCTCGACGATGTTGACCCCGGAGACAGCCACGTCGAGCAGCGTGTCCACCAGGTGGTCGGCCAGCAGGTTGATCTCGTCGACGTAGAGCACCCCACCGTCGACCTGGCCCAACAGGCCGGGACGGAGCCGGGCCACGCCGTCACCGAGCACGGCGGGCAGGTCGAGCGTTCCCACCACACGGTCCTCGGTCGCGCCGAGCGGCAGGTCGACAAAGGGCGCCCCTCCGGCCAGCAGGCCTGCCAGGCCCCGAGCCAGGGTGGTCTTGGCCGAACCCTTCTCGCCGCGCAGCAGGACCCCGCCGATGCGGGGGTCGACGGCCGCCAGCTGCAACGCCAGCTTGGCGTCGTCGGAGCCGACGACGGCGCTGAAGGGGAACCGGCCTGGCGTGGTCATCGCAGCTCCTCCCACCCTTCGCCTTCGAGGATGGCGTCCTCGAGGGTCTGGCGCGCCTGGGGCGACGCCTGCCACAGATCCCGCTGATCGGCCTCCAAGAGACGCTCGGCGATGGAGCGCAGCGCCGCCGGGTTGGATTCGGCAAAGAACTTCCTCACGTCCGGGTCGGCCACATAGGCGCTGGTGACCCGCTCGTACATCCAGTCCTGCACCACCCGTGCGGTGGCGTCGTAGCCGAAGAGGTAGTCGACCGTGGCGGCCAGCTCAAAGGCCCCCTTGTAGCCGTGGCGGCGCATTGCGTCGATCCACTTGGGGTTGAGGACGCGGCTGCGGACCACCCGGGCCGCTTCCTCGGCCAGGCTGCGCACCCGGGGGTCGGCGGGGTCGGAGCTGTCGCCGAACCACGCCTTGGGCGACGTGCCGGTCAGGCTGCGGACGGCGGCGATCATGCCCCCGTGATCCTGGAGGTAGTCGTCGGAGTCGAAGATGTCGTGCTCGCGGTTGTCCTGGTTCTTGACCGCCACCTCGATGGTCGAGAACCGCCGCTGCATGGCCTCGGCCGCCGGCGCCCCCATGGCCGCCCGGCCGTAGGACCAGCCGCCCCAGGCCAGGTAGACGGCGGCCAGGTCGTCGTCGTCGTCCCACTCCTGTGACTCCAAGAGGGGCAGGATGCCCGATCCGTAGGCGCCCGGCTTGGACCCGAAGATGCGGGGGTCGTCGTCGAAGCCGGCCAGCCGCACCGCGTCGTCGAGGAGGGCGATCACGTGGGGGAAGGCGTCGCGGAAGAAGCCGGAGATGCGCAGGGTGACGTCGACCCGTGGCCGGCCCAGCTCGGCAAGGGACATCAGCTCCACGCCGGTCACCCGGCCCGACTCCTCGGCCCACACCGGGCGGACGCCCAGCAGGGCGAGGGCCTCGGCCACGTCGTCGCCGCCGGTCCGCATGGCCGCCGTGCCCCAGACGACGAGACCGACCGCCGACGGAGGCCGGCCCTCCTCGCGCTGGTGGCGGGCGACCAGCTCGTCGGCCAGCTTGGTCCCCACGTCCCAGGCCAGCCGACTCGGGATGGCCTTGGGGTCGACGGAGAAGAAATTGCGACCGGTCGGCAGGACGTGGGCCATGCCCCGGGTCGGAGCCCCACTCGGTCCCGAGGGGACGTGGTGGCCTTCCAGCGCCCCGAGCAGGTTGCCCACCTCGTCGATCGTGCGGTGGAGAGCGGGGACGAGGCGGTCGCACACCCAGCGCAGCGTGGGGTGGTCGCCCTCGTAGGCCCAGCCGTCGGACTGGATCGCGGCCAGCGTGCCCCGGGCCTCGGCCTCGGCGGCGTCGACGTCGTGGCGACCGTCGGCGGCCTTGCGCAGCGCCGGCACGGTGGACCCCTGTGGCAGGCGGGTGATGGCCAGCACCAGGTCCAGCTCGGCCTCGCCCTCGGGAGGGCGGCCGAGGGTGTGCAGGCCGCCACGGATCTGGGCGTCCTTGAGCTCGCAGAGGTAGCCGTCGACGTGGAGCACGAGGTCGTCGAAGTCGTCGCCCTCGGGGCGGGCGTCGACACCGAGGTCCCGGTGGATCTCGGCCTGGACGATCAGCTCCCAGACCCGGGCCCGGATGGCCGGGAGCTTGGCCGGGTCGAGGGCGGCGATCTGGGCGTGCTCGTCGAGCAGGGCTTCGAGGCGGGCCACGTCGTCGTAGGAATCGGCCCGGGTCATGGGCGGCAGCAAGTGGTCGACGATCACCGCGTGGGCCCGCCGTTTGGCCTGGGTCCCCTCCCCCGGGTCGTTCACCACGAACGGGTAGACGAGGGGCAGGTCGCCGAGAGCGGCGTCGGGTCCGCAGCCGGCCGAGAGCCCCACGCCCTTGCCCGGCAGCCACTCCAGGG
>JALYZO010000134.1 GCA_030945745.1 Actinomycetota bacterium | reverse complement strand
GTGCCGGCGATGGCGATGAGGCCAACCTGGGTGGCGGTGTCGAAACCGAGTCCGAAGAGGAACCCGACGAAGTAGAGCTGCCAGGAGTGGTTGATGAACTTGTTGTAGCGGCCTTTGAAGATCCGGTTCATGAACCCGCGCTTAGCGAGCAACTCGTCGAGCGCCTCGACGGAGTACTCACCGCGCTTGGCTTGGCGCCAGGCCTTGATGATGCCGCTGAGCACGGCGAGGTTCAGGGCTGCGATCAGGTAGAGAAACAGTCCGGAGACGATCGTGCCGATGATGCCGCCCGTGCCTTGGAACGATTGTTGGAACGCCTTGGCTTGCGATGCCACGATGGCGATGGCAGTGACGAAACCGAACACGACGGTGGAGTGGCCGAGGGAGAAGAAGAAGCCGACTCCCAGGGGGCGCTTACCTTTTTGGAGAAGGTACCGGGTGGTGTCGTCCACTGCCGAGATGTGGTCTGCGTCAAATGCGTGGCGGAGCCCGAAGGTGTAGGCGAGAGTGCCGGCTCCGGCGTAGAGGAGCTTGTGGTTGCTTCCGGTGATGTTGTGGTACCTGCTGATCGAGTTGTAGTGGATGAACAACCCCCATCCGACGACGTGGAGCAGGGCGATGAACCCGTAGAAGCCGACCAGGCGCGGGATCTCGTCACGGGTGAACCGGATCCGCTGCTTGTCGGTGACGGTGTCGCTGGCGGGTCCGAGAGCTGCGTTGGCTTCCTGTACGCTCATGGAGGCTCCACCTTGGTCACGGAGGCTGATGTGGGACGCGGCAACCCGAGAGCTTGCAACTAGGTCGCAAACGCTTGTTGCTAGCGTTATGATGCCACATCTTTCGTGACGTTGCACCCAGAACCCGAACGAGTCACAGCCCAGCGGGACGAAGGGCTCCGTCGGGTTCGGGATGCCGCCCTGGAGCAAGTGACCGGTCTCCGGCACCCCACTCCTGGCGGCCGCAATGTTCAAGCGGCCAGGAGCCGCCACGAGTCTGCGTCCTGGAACGTCGGTGATCAGCTAGGAGGAGTGCTCGTGGACGCCTTCCAACCCGGTCTCGTGAACGTGGTTGTGCTCGTGGGTTTCGTTGCTATGTGCGTGTTCGTGAGCGGGCTCAACGTGGTCATGATCGTGGCCGATGTGAGCGTGGGTGTGGGCAACATCGCCGTGGGAGTGCTCATGCGCGTGAGTGCTGTCGGAACCTTCGGTCACGGTTTGCCTTTCTCTGATGGAGTCGCCTCGCCTGGGCACAGGCTTGGCGCTTGGTGCACCGGTACGGCCGGTCCTGGCCCCGCTGGCGCCGACACTGCAATGAAGAGACCAGCGACGGCCAGGTCGGCCCAGGCGATGCCGGCGGTCCACGGGGCGGGTCGGTCATGCGACAACCGCTTTGCCTTCACTTCTCGACCCGAAGCCCGTCCCTCACCATCAAGAACCGCTCGGTGATGGCGGAGCGCCCGGCGTCGGGCCGCAGCATGGTCCCAGAAGCAGAGCTCAGCCCTTCAGATCAGATCAGACCTGCTCGACGGCTTCAGGGGATTCGTCGTTGGTACCGATTCGCGTCGGAAACCGGCGCGAATCGTTACCAACGAGCGATCGGTTCGCCGGTCGGGCACCTGATCGGCTTGCCCTGCGGAGGGTCGTTCGACGTGGGTGCCCTGAGTTCAGGTTGGGCCGAGGACCCCGTCCACGCTGATGCTCACTCCGGGGAGACCTTCGACCTCGAGGGTCTCCCCCCGGCGAGCCCGGTGAAGATCCCGGTAGCCCGTTGTACCCGGCCCGCTGAACACCAGGACCTCACCGAAGGTGAGGTCGACCACCCAACACGTCGGGACGCCAGCGGCACCATAGCGAGGTGCCTTCTCATCCTTGTCCCAAGCCATGGAGCTGTCCGCCACCTCGATCACCAGGAAAGCGTCGTCGGCGCACGGAACGGGTCCGGACTGGTCGTCCGCTCGTGGATGCAGGAGGGCCACGTCAGGCTGGGGCTCGGAGTGATCGTCCAGTCGAACGGGGTTCTGGATCGACACGATGGCACGCTCCCCCACGGCGACGACGAACAACCGGTTGAGGCGGTTGACACACACCAAGTGGTGGTTGCCGATCGGTGTCATCTTCACGACCTCCCCACCGACCAGCTCGACTCGGGCATCCTCGTCGAAGAGGCCGGCCTCGCCCATCCGGTGCCACTCTTCGACGCTGAAAGCGTAACGGGTCGCAGAAGGAGCGGTCACAACAACCAGCCTATGGCGAGCTGCTGCCTCCCGCACGACCATCGGCGCCGTCACCGCACCACCAAAGCGAGGTGGGCACGATTCTGCGAGAGTGCTCTGAACTCTTGTTGGCGGGCGCCGCGGGCGAAGATTCTTACCTACGAATCACACGCAGGCGCGTGCTTCAAACACGTAGGCGGTCATCTGGGCACTCACGGGTCCCGAGCCGAGTAGCCGTACCATCTCTTCCGAGACGATCGAGATCGTTGACGCCAGATCGGCTCTGGCCTCGATTGCGGCGCGGACCGGTGTTCCTGTGCAGAAACCTGCCGCCACCTCGGCAACTGACGCAGGGGGGCCCTTCAGGGTGACGGACTCCGTGGTCACGGTCTCCATACCGCCCGTGGCGAGGTCGCTGACCACCCTCTCGGGGTCGGAGTAGCCGTGTGGCATGTCCACGATGAAGGTGGGAGGGTCCCCCGGGAAAGCACGCTCGAGCCCGCTGACCAGGGCGGCTGCGAACTCATGGGTAGCGACAGCGTCCCAGGTATTGAACACGAAACGCCCTCCGGGCCTCAGCACGCGGCGGGCCTCGGCGAAGGCGGCTGCCTTGTCGGGGAAAAACATCACCCCGAACTGGCTTATGACAAGGTCGAACTGCCCATCTGGGTACGGAAGCAGGGCGGCGTCGGCCTGCTCCCAGCGTGCAGTCGGCACTCGTTTGGATCCGAGCGAGACCATCGCAGGGATTAGGTCCGTGGCCGTCAGTTCGGCGGCCGGCAGGGCGGCCACCAGCTCACGGGTCAACACGCCTGTGCCAGCAGCGATCTCAAGGATCCGCCCAGGGTTTTGGCGCGCCGCGCGACTGGCCAGGTCCATTGCGAAGGGACCGAAGACCACAGGCCCGAGCCACCGGTCGTATGCCTCGGGCATCGAGTCCACCCACAAACGATCATCGTCGGTAGCCACGGCGGGAGGCTATGTCTCCGAGGCGCTCGCTGCCAGGCCAAGGCCCAAGTTCATTTAGGAGACGGACCACTAGGACCACCCTTCGATCACAGCCGACAGCCTTCGGCGCCCATTGCACCAGGGCTCGACCGGCGGTAGGATCGGCGTTCGATGGACCCCGGCAAAGGTGCGCCCAGCCAGCTCCGGTTCCGCAAGAGCGTGACGTCGCTCGGTCCCGACGACGTGGCCGCGTTGCAGGCCGGGGTCACCAAGATGGTGGCCGTTTCCGACGACCGAGGCTACGAGCACTGGGCCGGCATCCATGGGCTTCCGTTGCCGATGTGGTGCCACCACGGTGATCTGTTCTTCCTGCCGTGGCACCGGGCCTACCTCTACCAGATGGAGCAGTTCCTCCTCGACCAGGAGCCGGCCGCCAGCCTCCCATGGTGGGACTGGACCGACCAGGCCGGGATCCCTGCGGTCTATGGCGACACCACGCTTGCCGACGGGACGGCAAACCCCTTGGCCACAGCGCCCATCACCGGCATCCCCGACGCTCAGTTCACCCAGGATGGCATCCCCAAGTCCACGGTCACCTTCCGCAGACCGAAGGCTCCCCTTGGGCTGCCGAGCGCTCAGCTCGTCGAGCAGATCCTCGGTCTCAGCGACTTCGCCGACTTCTCCAACCAGCTCGAAGGCCAGGTCCACAACCGGGTCCACGTCTGGGTGCAGGGCACCATGGGCATGGTGCCCCTCGCCGCTTACGACCCCGTCTTCTGGGCACATCACACCATGATCGATCGCCTGTGGGCCCTCTGGCAGTTGCGTCACCCGGGGGCGGGCCCGGACCCAAGCATGTTGAGCGCGGCGCTGCCACCGTTCTCCATGACGGTCGGCCAGACACTCGACATCACCGCGCTTGGCTATCAGTACGCTGCCTCGGTGAGCGGGACAGCACCCAACTAGGCACCTGGAGCGGCCCATGGCCACCTTCACCTCTCATCCCATAACGGTCTCGCTGGACCGCCCGCCCGGGCCCTTCACCCGTGCTGACCTGGAGTTTCACGGTGTCAACCACGCCCGGGCCAGCTTCGAAGCTCGCCTGTTCCTCGACCACCCGGACGCCGGCCTGGACACCCCGACCGATGAAGAGCACGGCTACGCCGGCTCGTTCTTCGTGTTCGGCCACGGCGGCTGCGCCGGCGACGACGGCCACTGCGACGTCCCCTCCGAGCCCCCCCGACCGTTTGACCTGCGCCCCGAGCACCAACTCACGCCCGTGACCGAGCGGGTCCTGGTGACCGACGCCCTCAGACGGTTGACGGGCACCGTCACCAAGCTGCAGGTCAGCGTCGTGCCGGTCGTCGACCAGGAGGACGCCGACGATCTGCCCGAGGCGCTGCTCACCGACCTGCTCCACTTCGAACGGGTCAACCTTGTGACCTACCAGTAGCCCAACGCTCGGGCCCTGGGCGACGTTGGTCGTAAGGCAGGTCCGGCAAAGTAGGTCAAGGCTCTAGTTGACCGGTTCTGGTTCTGGCGTGGTCGTCGAGTGGTGTCCGTATTTCTGGTCGAGTTTGCGGACTTTCCACAAGACGATCGCACCGACCCAGACGATGAGGAAGATAGCGACGATGATCCGGCCGGCGGTGTTGATGTCGATAGCTGAGATGAAGTCCCACGGCTGGCCGGTGAGTCCTACTTGGCTACTCAACAGGCTGAGCAACTCGATCGAGCCGATCACGAAAGCGACGAAGATGGAGAGGCCGGTAGTGGTGATGTTGTAGTAGATCTTGCGGATGGGGGTGACGAACGCCCATCCATAGGCTTTGGACATCATGACGCCGTCGGTGGTGTCGGTCAGGCTCATGCCAGCGGCGAAGAGGATCGGAAGGGCGATGATGGCCAGGGGTGGCAGGCCGCCGGAGACGGCGGATGTGCCGGCGATGGCGATGAGGCCAACCTGGGTGGCGGTGTCGAAACCGAGTCCGAAGAGGAACCCGACGAAGTAGAGCTGCCAGGAGTGGTTGATGAACTTGTTGTAGCGGCCTTTGAAGATCCGGT
>JALYZO010000126.1 GCA_030945745.1 Actinomycetota bacterium | reverse complement strand
ATTCCTCTGCTGCTAAAGCCCCTCTGCTGCTAAAGCTCCCGTCACGGTCGGACGAACGGTCACCCCATCAGTCGAGCAGTATTGAAGGTTGTCGCTGGCTGGGACCGAGACTGTGAGATTGTTCGTTGCGTTCGGCGGGATGAGATGGAACGAGCCGATGAGGGGGCAGGAAGTCGCATTGTATTGTGGAATCTCGGACGCACCGACGACGAAGCTCGCCGTCGCCCCGGACGTTAAATCGACCCGCGTCACGGGGTTGAAGCCGACATCATGAGAGTCTTTTGCGGTGAGCAAGTGTCCAGCTTGGTCGTACAGTGAGACCCCGAAGAAGCCTCCGATGGCGCAGGGTTGCCCAACGTTGGTCACGTTCAACCCGTAGAAGGCGGTACCCCCCGCACCGTTGCGGCCGGCAAAGGTCGCTTGAAGCTGACTCGGACGGCAGAATGTGAGTACCGACGCAGCCGAAGGCGGTGAGCTAGATGTCGCAGATGATGCGGTCGTTGTGGGTGTCGGCGGCGAAACGACCGGTGATGCAATCGAAGTGGATGTCGTGGTCGAAGAGGTTGGCGAAGTCGGTTTTGGCTGGGTTGTGGTAGTGCCTGAACCGCAACCAGCGATTGCGAGGGCCGTTGTGGCTACGATCGCCCGGCAGCGGTTGGCGGGACTGAGGGGCACGGGTCCTCCAGTGGCTGGTGCTCGTGTTGTTGAAGTAATCGGCGTGTGGCGTGCCGAGGTAACGGTACGGTTCGCAAGTCCTGTGGCTGATGCGATAGTTCCGCCGACGATGAGCGCTGCGACCGAGGCAGTCAGCATCCCTACTGCCAGGCGATGGGTTCGGAACTTGCCCGATGTCTTGGAGGTGTCCGCATAGCGTCCGGTCTCGGGGCTCCTGGAGCCCTCGGGACCGGTCATGAGTGCCCCTTTCGTGAGCGTCGCCATGCTCGGAGTTCGGCATCGACGGTGGTGTCGGATTGTTCGGCGTACCGGAGGGTGGTCTGGAGGTTTCGGTGCCCGAGGCGCTTGCGGATGGTGGGGCCCCCCTACCAAGAGGTTGGAGCGTCGTCTTGGCGTGAGTAGCAGTTCAGGGGCTCGCAGTAGCTGCCTCGGTGGGTTCGAGTGGGGAGATGTCGAGCATGGATCCGGGTCCGCTACTACCGCAGAACTCCATGGTGGGGTAGGTGGGGAGTGAGATCTGTTTGGTTGCGGTGTCGTTCGGCGCGATGAACTGGACCGACGTTCCAGTCGCCTGTGCGGGGCCGTCGCAACGGTACTTGTTGATACGGACGTATGCGACTTGGCCGGGGACAAGTTGGAATCGTGGCGGTCCCTTGGTCGTGACTTCTTGATCGCCACCGCGTCGGTAGTCGAAAGAGAGGAGCGATCCGTTCGCGCCAAGCAGACCAATACCGGGGTACCCGTCCGCCAGGCAGGTCGTGGTCGAGTTGTTCCTGACGGTGAGGTCGATGGTGTGTTGGCCGGTGTGTTCGCTGACCCCGGCATCGAGGCCGAGGGCAAGTTGTTTCGTCGTGCATGACGCTGTCTGCTGGTCTGGTGTGCCAGAACTGGATGTTGTCGTAGGAACGGTCGAGGAAGGTGTTGGCGGCGAAACGATCGTTGAGGCAATCGAGGTGGATGTCGTGGTCGAAGAGGTTGACGAGGTCGGTTTTGGCTGGGTTGTGGTAATGCCTGAACCGCAGCCAGCGACTGCGAGGGCCGTTGTGGCTACGATCGCCCGGCAGCGGTTGGCGGGACTGAGGGGCACGGGTCCTCCAGAGGCTGGTGCTCGTGTTGTTGAAGTAATCGGCGGGTGGGTTGGCGAGGTAACGGTACGGTTTGCAAGTCCAGTGGCTGATGCGATAGTTCCGCCGACGATGAGCGCTGCGACCGAGGCAGCCAGCATCCCTACTGCCAGGCGATGGGTTCGGAACTTGCCCGATGTCTTGGAGGTGTTCGCATAGCGTCCCGTCTCGGTGCTCCTGGAGCCCTCGGGACCGGTCATGAGTGCTCCTTTCGTGAGCGTCGCCATGCTCGGAGTTCGGCATCGACCGTAGCGTCGGATTGCTCGGCGTACCGGAGGGTGGTCTGGAGGTTTCGGTGCCCGAGGCGATTGCGGATGGTGGGGAGGCTGACCCCGCCGTTCACGAGCTCGGTGGCGTGCGCGTGGCGAAGCTGCTGCATGGTGGCTTGGATCCGAGCCGTGGTGCAATAGCGGGCCCAGTGTTCGTGGACTGTCGAGTAGCGAAGGGGTCCGCCGACCCCGTTCTTCTCGGCCCGGAACAGTGGCCCGTGGCGGTACCCAGTGTCCTTGAGGTAGCGGCGGAGCTGGACAACCAGGCGGGGATCATCCAAGAGCACTGTTCGCCGACGTCCCCCCTTGCCGAGGACGTGGAGTCGCTCGTCGTCAGCGACGAGGTCGACGTCCTCCACGTGGAGTGTCAACGCCTCTCCGACACGCAGGCCGGTCTCGGCCAGTAACCGGAACAACAGCCGGTCCCGGCTCCTGTCGCGGGGGATGGCGTCCAGGATGGCCTCTACTTGCTCCGTGGTCAGGCCCCGGGGCTCGGGGGGTTCAAGATGGACTCGGTCCAGTTTGGACATGGGGTCGGCCTCGATCAGGTCGTTGCGGTATGCCCAGCGGAGGAAGCTCGCAAGGGACGCCTCCCGCCTGGCCCGGGTGGCCGGGGCCAGATGGGCGAGGGTGGCGAAGTAGGACCGGAGCGCCTGGGGGGTGATCTCCTCGGGCCCGACGCCGAGATGACGGGAGAACGAGCCGAGGTCGGACCGGTAGGCCCGAACGGTGGCCGGGGAACGGTTTACGTGACCGAGGTCGGCGAGGAACGCCTCGACAGCGTCCGACAGCTCGGGGCTTGGGACACCCGCGAGGGCCGTGCTGGGGCTCACGGTTCGGCTGGTTCCGGTGGTAACGATGGCTTCGTCCTTCCTGAACGCTCAGCCCCCATCCTGGTCAGCGGCTTGCCGCTGAGCGGATTCCTGGGGTAACAATACTTCTCCCAGGACCGGAGGGGGTCTTATGCTCGTCGTGGTCGACCCGGCTGACCTGTCCGACTACGGGCGGTTCCCGGCTGACATAGGCCGGGACTGGCTTGGCCGATGGTGCCACCTGAGCGACGCCGACATCAGCCTGGCCCGCCGGAGGACAGGAGACACTACCCGTCTCGGATTCGCCGTGCAGCTGGCCCCGGTGCGGGCCGTCGGCACTATTCGCACCCCTGATTATGGGCTCATACCAGCACCTGGTTCACCCCCTCGGCCAACACCGTTCGTAGCTTTTCATCGGGTCGTTGGAGGACACGGAGCATGGCCAGGGCCGGCGGGTAGGCTCTCGTGTCGATGAGTACCACGCCACCATCGAACTCCGAACTGGATCGCAAGCTTCGCCAGCTCGACGGTGACGTGCACTCCGTCTACGATCTCCTGGCGGATCTGGGCCGGGAGCTCGCCTCGGTGGTCGTCGAGCAACAGGGCCAGCGGGTGACCCTCGACGCCCACACTGGGACCCTGGCTACCCAGGGGGAGACGTTGGACTCCCACACCGCCACGCTCGATGAGCACACCGGGATGTTGGCTGAAATCCTCGACATCCTGCGCCGGCGCAACGGCGACTCGTAGTCGACGATCATCCCCTCGGGGGGGGCCGGCGCCTCCGCTGCGCACTGGCTCCTAGCCGTCTCGGGGCCCCGCAGTCAGCTCTGAGCGTCGATAGGGAGCGGCCCAGCGTTCTGTCGAGCGGTTTCGCTCTGCCGCCACTCAATGGCCTCGGGCTCCTCGACATAGGACAGGATGCTCAGCTGGAGTGTGTCCAGCACTGCCCGGAGGTCCGACGGGGAGGCGTAGAAGAACTCGCGGCGGTTGTTGACCATGTTGACCCTACGGTCGGCAAGCGCATGGTGGAGGTGTGTCTCCAACCCGACGGCGTCATCGCTGAAGACCATCAGGTGAACGTCGTATCGGAACGGCACCGAGGCGTCGCCTAGTTCGCGGACGCGGTCCATCGGCTCGACGCGGCGGGTCAGGCCGACCTTCACCATGTTCGGTCCGAGCGAGCCAACATTCGAGATCACGTACACGTAGCCAGCCCGGATGTTCGCCGCTCGGCGGTTGAGGCCATCGATGCCGTCAGCGATCTCGGCGAGCTTGGTCTGCGCTTCTCCTGCAGCCCCATGGTTGCCTTGTGCCTGGTAGGTGGCGAGCACTGTCAGGTAGTGTTCCTGCTCCTTACGAAGACGTTCTTGCTCCCGCTCGATCTCACGGTGGGCCTTTTCCTCCTCACGGAGTTGCTCGCGGTGCGCACGCTCATGCTCCTTCTCCTCGGCGACCTTCGCCAGGTAGTCGGCGGTCAGCTCCAGTTCGGCCACTCGGAGCTGGTGGTAGTGATCCGTGATCCGGATCTGCATCGTTGCTCCGAGCTTGACGATCACACTTTTTGCTTTGTCCAGGCGGGCGGTCGCTGACTCGAGCGTGAACGGTTTCATGGCCCGCACGGCATCCTCCGCCTCGGAGTTGTAGGCGCGCAGCATGAGCTTCGAGAACTCTTTGACCATCTTGGTTCCCTCCCGGGCCGACCCGTTTACGGTCCAGTTCGTGATGCCCTTGACGGCGTTCCCGGCCTTGACTGCGTCTTTGATCTGAGCCTTGATGGTAGCCAGGCGCGCCTTGTAGGCGATCGCGTCGTCGAGCGGATGCCGGTACTGATAGATCCCAACCTCTTGGAGGATCTCGATGTCTCGGGTCTCGATGATCTGGGCCCGCAAGTTCGCCAGCTCAGGTTCCAGCTCGTTGCGTTCAGTTCGAAATCGCTCTGCGTCCTTGATGTCGACGGCCACCCGCACTCGCTCCGCTTGCACATGGGTGAGCTCGGCCTTCGCCGAGAGAAGCTCGTCTCTGGCTGCCTGCAATCCGTCCGTCTCGGCCCTCAAAGCGGGTAGCCCGCTCCTGAGCCCATCCTTCTCCCGACGCAGGATGGGCAGCTGCTGACGAAGCTCGGAAAGTTCAGCTTGAATCCGGTTGCGCTCCGTTAGGCCAGTCGAGTCGACGATCTGCTGAAGACGGGCGACCTCCTCTTCGAGATGGTGCCTGCCTCCAAAGAGTCCCCCTGGGTGCCGCCCGCCACCCGACGCCTTCGGCGGTGAAGCCCAGCCATCGGGCCGCGGTGGCGCCGGCGCCCCAGGGGGAGGGAATGGGACCGCGGCGGACGTCCATTGTGTTCCGTCCCACCAACGCAGGTTGGGCTGGCCGCTTGGATCCGCATACCAAGCCGCAGGAGCACCACCATTCCCCATCCCTGTCCATCCACTCAAAAGTCGCTGGCTCCGCGCAGCCGGGCGGTCACATTCACCGTACAGCGAGACCCGGGCCACCCGCTGCGCCACCTTCTGTGGCCCGGGGGGTCCGCATGGCTTTCGTAGTCATCTATGCGTGCTGCGAACGCAGGTGCGGGTCGGGGTAGCGGGAGCAACGGAACGGAAAGTCACGCCAACGAGTCGCAGGGACTCGACGACCGAAGCGCCGTCCGTTTTCTCCGCAGTGTGGCAAGAACCGGGTCTGTCCAGGTCAGGCTTACGTTCCGCAGGTCGCGGAGGGGCTTCCGGGGAATTTCTACAGCCCGTTGCCGCCGCGCTGTGCGATCCGCAGTGATAGGGCTTCGAGTTCGCTGAGCAGGGCGCGGAGGCGCTGGGCTTCTTCGAACCAAGGCCCGTAAAGGCGTATCTGCTCGGCGGTCAGACGCCGGGTGACCGTTTTGCCGTCGATCTTGCGGGTCCAGCGGTGGTAGGGGCCATGTGGCCGGGGCGGATCGGCCGTGCAGCGACAGTTGGGTTTCCCGCAGACGTGGGAGTAATCCAGGTAGGTGCCGGGCAGAGCGAAGCCCGCATCGCCGAGCCGGCCGGCGATGTCGTTTTGAGCTGCCTGTTCTTCGGGGTTCGGCTGGGCCATGTTGCCTCCAGTGGACATTCTGCTTGAGCATCCACCACTGCACCGATCGAGAGTAGCATACTCTCGATTATGGTGATGAAGGGATCAGGTAGGGAGGCGGTGGTCATCGATCCGTCGCAGATCGAGGTCCACCGGGTCGGATTCGGGGCGCTGCCGGTGGTGAACGAGGTGCTCTGCCGCCTCGGCTTCGACGAGCTCGTCTCGTCGTTCCTTCCCGAGCCCGACCCGCGCTGCGTCATCGCACCGGCCCGGGTGATCGGGATGTTGGTGCGCAACCTGGCCGTCGGCCGCCGGCCCCTCTACGGCCTGTCCGCCTGGGCGGCCGGCCACGCCCCGGGGCTGCTCGGCCTGGCCGAGGGCGAGGCCGCTGCTCTCAACGACGACCGGGTGGGGCGCGCTCTGGACCGGCTGTTCGTCGCCGACCGGTCCAGCCTGCTCACCGCTCTGAGCATCCGCACCGTCCGGCGGTTCGGGATCGAGGTGGCCGAGCTGCACAACGACTCCACCTCGATCACTCTCTACGGCGCCTACCGGGCCGCGGCCGGACGGCCGAGGGCGGGCGTGCGCCCGCCGGTGCCCGAGCGCGGCTTCTCCAAGGATCATCGCGGAGATCTCAAGCAGCTGGTCGAGATCCTTACCGTGTCCGCCGACGGGGCAGTCCCGGTCATGCATCGCCTCGTCGACGGGTCCACCGAGGACTCCACCACGCATGTCGACACCTGGGACTCGCTCGTCGAGACACTGGGCACGGCTTCGTTCACCTACGTCGCCGACTGCAAGCTGGCCACTCGGGACAACATGGACCACATCGCCGGGCGAAGCGGACGGTTCCTCACGATCCTGCCCCGCACCCGCAAAGAGGATCAGGCGGGCCGGGCCTCGATCGCCAGCGGGGCCGTCTGCTGGGAGGAGATCGCCCGGCGCCCAGGCAAGAGGGACGACCCGCCCGAGATCTATTGGGCGGCCGAGGCCCCTGCCCCCTCGGCGGAGGGTTACCGCATCGCCTGGATCCGTTCATCGGGCAAGCGAGACCGCGACGCCGCCAGCCGGGCCGAACGCATCGAGCGGGCCCGGACCGGCTTGGCCGATCTCGGGGCGAAGCTGTCCTCCTCCCGCAGCCAGATCAAATCGGCCACCGCCGTCGAGGACGCAGCGGCCGCCATCGTGTCCGAGGCCGGCGCCACCCGCTGGGTGCGCGCCGAGGTGACAGACACCATCGAGGCCGAGCATCGCCAGGAGCGCAGGGGCCGCCCGGGGCCCAACACCCGATACCGGCGCATCGAGCACCACCGGTTCTCACTTGCCGTCACAGTCGACGCCACCGCCGTCACCTACGACGCGGCGGCCGACGGCTGCTTCCCCTTCGTCACCAACGAAACCTGCCCGCCAGCGGAGCTGCTCCGCATCTACAAGGCCCAACCGCATCTCGAGCGTCGACACGCCACCTTCAAAGGAGTGATCGAGGCGGCTCCTCTCACCCTCAAGAGCGACACCCGCATCGACGCCCTCGGCCTGTGCTTGTACGCAGCCCTGCTCGTCCACGCCCTCATCGAACGCCAGCTTCGCCGGGCCATGGCCGCCAAGGCGATCCCGAGCCTTCCCCTCTACTACGAGGACCGAGCCTGCTCAACACCTACCGCGGCGAGGGTCTTCGAGCTGCTCGAACCACTGTCCTCAACCGCCGTGTCCCACGCCGGAGAGCTCCTGGCGGTCTCTCCGGCGGCGCTCGACCCCCTCCAGGCCCAGATCTTGAACCTGCTCAACGTGCCCCAGGCGGCCTACCGCTCAGCCACACAGGCTCCCCGCCGGCCATGACCAGCGTCTCGGCCCTTCCCACTGCATGGACGACTCTCGGCACCGCGTTGCGAACACGCCAGCCGATCTGGGTGTCCTACCACCAACGCCGACGGCTGATATGCCCCCACGCCCTCGGCTGGAAAAACCACAGGCCCATGGTCCTCGGCTACCAAACTGGCGGCGAAACCAGCACCGGAACCCTCGACACCGACCCCACCAAGCGGTGGCGATGCATGTACGTCGATGAGATCGACCACGCCGTCGCTGAACCGGCCAGCCCCTGGGCGACCGCCGACAACTACAACCACACCCGCCCCTTCCCAGCCATCGACGAACTCGCGATCGCCGTCGCCGCCGGGGCACCCCAACAGACCATCTGAGCCCTCACCGAAATTCGGCCGAAGAACTCACCCAACCTGCGGAACGTAGGGTCAGGGGTACCTTTGCGGGCCGTTGGGTGCTCAGACCCGCAAGACCGTCCGCCCTCAGACGTGTGGTGTGAATCATCGACAAACTGTGAACGGACAGAAATCCTGGTTCCGGCTGGCGGAGCCAGGAGAAATAGTCAATAGTTGTGGATGAGATCTTTGGGGCGGCGTCCCTTCCGGACATCAACTTCGGTTGATCACCTCCTCCGCTTCGTCTTGGCAGGCATGGTCTGAGTGAACTGGTCGGGTCCGAGCAGGTCCGTGATCGAGATCGGCTCTTCACAGCACGGACATAACGACCCCGGGCCAAGCCGGCGGCACCAAAGGTTGCAGCTGTCGCATCTTTGCTCGCCGAGGTAGCGGGCGTCGCACGCCGGGCACGCGTAGACGGTGTCGGACTTGGCGACCACCGGATCGGCCGGGGCTGCCCGCTTGGACCTCCAAGCTGACTGCCGGCATCCAGTCGAGCAGAATCGCTGCCGTCCGAGCCGCTGGAACGAGTTACGGCACACAGGGCAGGTCGTAGCGGCGTCGTCGCCGACGGTGATGCCGGGGGCGTCGTGGGGGACCACCGACGTAGCCGTCTCCGGGTCTCCGCCTGTCGTCGCGGTGTCGTCGCGCACGGCGTTCACGCTGCGACCTGTTTGGCGGGGGCCTGGCCGACGGGTCGTTCCACGAGCACGCCGGCCTCGAAGCGGGCGCCGGCACGGACCAGGGAGACGAGGTGGGGTGCGTTGACTGCCCGCCACCGGTCCTGGGCCGCCTCGATCAGCTTGAACGCCATGGCCAAACCGGCCGCCTTGGAGCCGGGGCCCTTGGTGACCTTGGTCCGAAGCCGCACCGTCGCGAAGGTCGACTCGATCGGATTGGAGGTCTTGAGGTGAACCCAGTGCTCAGCAGGGAAGTCGTAGAAGGCCAGCAGCGCCTCGGTGTCGTCGGCGATCTTGGCCACCGCCTTGGGCCACTTGGTCCCGTAGTCGGCGGTGAACGTCTCGATGGCGGCGAGGGCATGCGCCCGGTCTTCGGCGTCGCGGATCTCCGCGATCG
Organism: Actinomycetota bacterium; assembly: GCA_030945745.1. Taxonomy (GTDB): domain Bacteria; phylum Actinomycetota; class Acidimicrobiia; order Acidimicrobiales; family Palsa-688; genus JALZAH01. The sequence continues at coordinate 2,767 of JALYZO010000126.1, read as the reverse complement.
CCCGCCGTGCCGCAGGCTGTGCCGACTTCGGCAGGGCGTTCAACACGTTGGCGGCCTTGTGCACCCAGCAGCGCTGGGCCACGGTGTCGGGGAACACGTCTCGTAGCGCCGCCCAGAACCCGAGCGCCCCGTCGCCGACCGCGATCATCGGGGCGGTCATGCCCCGCCGTCGCAGGTCACGCAGGACGTCCGCCCACGATTCGGTCGACTCCCGCTCGCCGTCGGTGATCGACACCAGCTCCTTCGTCCCATCCGCGCGCACCCCGACGATGACCAGAGCGCACAGGCGGCTCTCGTCGAGGCGGACGTTGAAGTGCACCCCGTCGACCCACACATACACGTAGTCCCGGTCGGCCAGCGACCGGCCCGAGAACCGCTCCCGCTCGTCTTGCCACTGCTTGGTGAGCCGGGTGACCACCGACGCCGACAGTCCCGCCGCCGAGCCGAAGAACTCGCTCAGCGCCGGCGCGAAGTCGCCCGAGCTCATCCCGTGGAGGTACATCAACGGCAGCACCTCGGCCACCTTCGGGCTCTTACGGGCCCACGGCGGGATGATCGCCGAGCGGAACCGGCATCGGTCCCCCGTCGCCTCATCGAGCCTCTTGTCGTTCACCCTGGGCGCCTCGATGTCGATCGGGCCCGACCCCGTCGCTACCGGCCGGCGCCGGGCGTGGCCGTTGCGGACCACCAGGCGCCGGCCGTCGTCGTCGACCTCGTCGACGAGGGACTCAACATAGGCATCGGCCTCGGCCTCGAGGGCGGCGGCCAGCATGCGCCGGGCACCTTCCCGGCAGATCTCGTCCAACCCGAGCGTCAACTCCGCGCGGGCAACCTCATCTACAGCTACTGTCAACATCGGCGTTCCTTCCTCGCCGGCGTTCCATCGCCGGCTCTCTTGTTTGGTCAAAGAGGAAGGTACGCCGCGCCCTCGATCAGGTGGTGCATCCACAAGTTCTGGTTATAACTCGGAGCCAGGGCCGTTCGACACGTATTGCCTGGTCAGTCCCCATGTGGGACCAGACGCGATGATGTCCTGAGAAGCCAGTCCGGGCTTATCGTGACTTCTCGTTCGGTTGTTCTCAGAGGGGTACAGCCAAGATAAGCCCGGAACCCGCAGCAGGAAACGTTTCCCCTGGTCAGCAGGGGTGCCAGCGGGTCGAGCTTGCCGACTCGCTCGGTGGGGTTCCGAGTTACAGAGAAGGTTCGTTCTCTGAAGCGGACCCGGCTCCGACGTCAGAGAATCCGTGCCCTTCGGCTCGAGAGGGCAGGTCAACGGCTTCAGGTGTGCATGGAGCCAGTTCCTGAGCTCCGCCCTTGGCCTGCCCTTGGCCCGGCCTGCTGTGGCGCTTGCCGGCCATGCGGATCCAGATTTAGCGGTAGGCGGACGCTGGCCGTTCTTTGGTGGGTTTACAAGCCGACAATCAGGTCCTCGTAGAAGACGTGATCGCCCGCCTGGACGGTGATGGTCAGGCGTCCGCCGAGCGCCTTGACGTAGCCGACCAGCGTTGCCATCTCCACGCCAGCGGGGTCACGCTCGACCCGAGAGACGAACGACTGGGTGTGGCCCCATCGCTCGCCCAGCTCGGTCTGGTTCAGACCCGCAGTTCGACGCAGTTCGGCCAGGCTTGTCACGATGGCGTGAGCAGCCTCGGTCTGGCGGCGTGCGGCCGCCAGGGCCGCCCTGAACTCGGGGCTTGGGTGCGACCACTCCCGGTCGCGTACCCACTCGTCGGGTGCCACCTCCGTGCTCCACGCGGCCAGCTCGGTTTCGTCGTGGGCCGGTTCGGTCATTGCAGTGTTCCTTTCTTGTAGCTATCAACCACCCGATCAGCCACTGGCACGTAGTCGTCGTACCAGTCATGGCCCACACGGTCCTGGTAGCGGTCTTTGTTGCCGCCGACGCAGATGAGCAACGTCTGATCGTCGTCGACGAAGCACACCAGCACCCGCACCACGAAGCGGCGAGCGCCGAGGAGCTGGTCGGCCCGAACCTCGCTCATGGCCGGGAAATGACGACTGGTCTGGATGCGGTGCCGAACGTCGGGCAGGACCGCGCCTCGGCCGTGCTGTCGCAAGTACTCAATCCCATCGACCAGCTTGGCCGCGACGACCCCGGGCAGGGATGCCAACCAGGGCCGGAAGTGTGGATGCTCAACGACTACGGCCACAAACCCCAGAATAGCACTTAAGACGCATATTCGTCAAGACGCATAGTAGCTGATCTCAGGCCGCGACGCGCTGTCCCTGGTCGACGCCTCCCTCTCCTCGAGGGGGCCATCGACGAGCCCTGCTACGGGTTTCGGGCTCATCTTGGCCGTACCCCTTCGAGCCAGGACCTGCCGATGGGGGTCGGGTTGGTGCGCCGAGGCCCCGCCTGTTGGGGGACGAGGCGGGGGCCTCAAGGCACTGAAGGGATGGTAACCCGTGACAGCGGCACCCCGCGGGTGTTGTCGGGGAGAGGCGGTCCTTGACAGCCATTTCAGGGGGCGTCGTCGGTCCGGCGGAAGTGTCGGTAGAGCGAGGTGCGTGGGATGCCGGTCTTGGCGGTGATCTCGGCCATGGTGAGCCGGTCGACGTCGCGGAGGTGTCGGGCCCACTCGAGGTGCTGTGCAGTGTTGGACGCCACTTTGCGGCCGCTGCGCTGTCCTCGTTCCTCGCGGACGGCTCGGGCGTGGGCTGCTCGCTCCAGGGCGTAGGTGCGTTCCATCTGGGCGAACAGGCTGAGCATGATGATGGCCAGTTCGCTCATGGCGTCATCGGGCCGGGA
>JALYZO010000073.1 GCA_030945745.1 Actinomycetota bacterium | reverse complement strand
GAGGTGGGGGGCGTTGATGGCGCGCTGCCGCAGTCGCACGGTCGCGAAGGTCGACTCGATGGGGTTGGTCGTGCGCAGGTGGATCCAGTGCTCGGCCGGGTAGTCGTAGAACGCGAGGAGCACGTCGAGGTGGTCAGTGATCTTGGCGACGGCCCTGGGCCACCTGGCGCCGTAGAGGTCCTCGAACGCTTGGCGGCGTGCTCGCGGTCCTCGGCGCCCCAGATTGCTCTGGTGCGCGGCTCGCGCGTCAAGGGGTGACAGAACTCTTAACGGGGCTGCGCATAGGGTCGTGGCGCTGTCAATGGTGGCGTTGGTCGCGGTAGTAGTTGCGCCAGATGAGCCGGTGGACGGGGATGAGCCGTGGGATTGAGCGCGCGCCCGGGATGAACGGCACGAGGACAAGGCTCAGGCTCAGTAGCATCATGAGACCCCAGACCAAGGCATCAGCGTTCTTAGATGTCGAGAAGGGAGGCACCTGATACCAGAACGTGTAAAGCCACATCCATGGCTGACCTGGGTAGTTGCCAGTCTCATTCATCATGCCCCACTGGTCGCCGCCGAGGTCCCGGGCCCGTGCCTGGTCATTTAGATAGGTCCCGTCCGACAGCAGCAGCAATGAACGGGTTTGGTCGCCGCCGTAGAAGTTGTCTGAAGACGTCAGGACACCCTCGAGCCCACCGGTCTGGGCGAGGGTCAGGAAGCCGGAGGCCATGGCCGGGACCGGACCGTAGTCACCTGGCTTCACTTTGGCCGGGTCGCCGTCGTTAGCTGCGGTCAGGGCGTCTGTGTATGCCGTGGCCCATTTGGTCTGTTGATCGGGGGTCGCGGCCTTCCACCCGGCCAGGGCGCTGGCCAAGTCGCTGTTCCCCTTTACCCCTGTGAGGGGTTGGATGATCAGGTCGTTGGCGGAGTCTACGGGCAGCCGCACTCCGGCCCATTTCTGCAGCGAGAGTGGGCCGAGTTGCTGGCCATCGGCGTTCGTGTTGTAGGGAGGACCGTAGCCGGCGCTGGTGGTGGTCCCTGCCAGCTCTCCCGCCGCAGTGGCGACCACGTCGTTCGGGGCCGCGGCTGCCCAGTCCGACATCGTGACGGCCTTTTCATCCGGGGACGAGAAGATGGCGGCGAGACCCACGGCAAGCACCGCCACCACGAGCAGGGCGATGACGAATTCCTTTACGAGGTCATACGGACGCTTTGGGAACGTGTGTGAGTCCGGCGCAGGGGAGCGGCGCGCTGACCTCGCCGCCGTCTTTGAGGCGGGGGTCTTTGCGGTTGTTACCTGACTGGCAGTGCTCATCCCGATCACGCTTCTTCGACATCAAGTGGGGGCACGATGCCGTGGCGGCGCACCAATACCACGTGAACGACGGTGAGCGCGCCAATGGCCAGGGGCAGCAGAGTGACGTGCCACAACAGCATCTGGCCCGGGTCCAGGACGTTGAACCACGCCCCGACGCCGACCGAGTTCAGGCCATCCTTGGCCTGGCCGCTGATCCACTGGGCGTCGAAGTTGGACTGCGACAGGTAGCCGGTGAACGCTGTCCCGATCGAGCCGAGAAAGGCCACCACCCCGGTAATCCACGTTAACGCCCGCCCGCCACGCCACGCAGCCATCCAGAACTTGCCCCACAGGTGAATCACCATCACTGCCATGAACAGCTCGACGCTCCACAGGTGCAGGGAGTTCACGAAGTGGCCAACACTCGAGGTGTGCCACCACCCGGCGCCACCGACGGTCAGCAGCAGACCGGACGCGAGCACAACGATTAGCCCGGCGAGCGTGAGCACGCCGAATACGTAGATCCACGAAGACATGTAGGCCGGTTGCTCGTCCGGCAACGCCTGCCCCGTTGGCACGACTCGAACGATCCGGCCACGTAGCCACGCCGTCCAGCTGCCCCCTGCTGGGGTCTTGGTCGGGTCAGCGTCGACGCCGTCTAGGCCACCGCTCTGCGGCGCCTGTACCGAGGTCACCGGGAACCGCCGCCCCGGGAGCGACGGTGACCAGGGAATGGCAGCGTCAAGGCGAGGACGAACACGATCACCATCAGGGCGATGATGACAATGTTGGCCACCGAGATGTGGATGACTCCCCAGTCCACATACGAACCGGCGCCACCCTCTGCGCCGAGGAGGTGAATCACCTGGGCCCCCTTCGTCGGGCTGGGGCGCTCCACCAGCACGACGGCCAGCCCCGGGGCTCCCGCCCTTGAACGTTATCGTCAGGCCCTCCAACGGGTGGGTTGACAGTGATGAACTCTTGCGGATACCGGATAGCGGTGGCTGGCGCCGACCCAGCAGGGGTCGCGGTCGGGAGCCGTGTTGAGGTCGAGGCTGTTGCTGCCGGGGTCTTCGGTGGTACGGCTACTTCGAGAATCGTCATCAGTGTGTGGCTCCGTTTGCGGCTGAAATGCGGTCAGCTGATCCTGTGCCAGCCGCCGGATCGGAGGCCTCAACAGCAGCGCGGGGTGTGGTGGAAGCGGGGACCAAAGCGTTGGGTGCCGGCGCCGTACGCCGTTCGCCTGATACGGCCGATCCTGACTGGGTCGCTGCGGCACTCTCGCGGGCCAGGAACGCTCCGAGCTCGGCGATGGTCGTCATCAGCGGGGCGGGGAAGACGACGGTGGTGTTCTTGTCGACGCCGATCTCGACCAGGGACTGCAGGTTCCGTAGCTGCAGAGCGAGCGGGTGGGCCATCATCGTGTCGGAGGCGTCGCCGAGGGCGGCGGCGGCCAGGGACTCGCCTTCGGCGTTGATGATCTTGGCGCGCTTCTCCCGCTCGGCCTCGGCCTGGCGGGCCATGGCCCGCTTCATGCTGTCGGGAAGCTGGATGTCCTTGAGCTCGACCAGGGTGACCTCGACGCCCCAGTCGACGGTGGTGACGTCGAGGATGGCGCGGATGTCGAGGTTGATCTTGTCGGTCTCGGACAGGGTCTGGTCGAG
>JALYZO010000043.1 GCA_030945745.1 Actinomycetota bacterium | reverse complement strand
GGCCACCAGGGTCTGCAGGGTCCCCGATGAGGACAGGACCTGACCGGCGACCACGATGTTGCCGGAAGCGTCAAGCGTCACGGAGCTGAGCGAACCCAGGAAGGCATCCCCAGGACAGGGGACGTTGACCCTGCCCGTAGCGTTGAAGCGAGTGTCCAACGTGCCGATCGGAAGGTACTCGACAACCACCGGCTGCTGGGCCCCACACGTTGTCGTGGCCGCATACCCGGCGACCACCACGTCACCGGCATGGGTCCCGGACGCCACGACGGCCACGGCGTTGGCCTGGCCGGCGAAGGCGTTGATCACCCCGCCCCCGAAGGTGGTGTCCAAGGTGCCGGTTGGCGTGTAGCGGGCCGACTGGAACATCGACGGGGACCCACCCCGGGCCGAGACCACGATGTCACCCGTGCCCTGGACACCGACGGGGACGACGGCGACCCCGGTGCCGGCACTGGACGCCGATGAGGTCACAACCCCGGTGCCGGCCGGCCCGAAGGCCGGGTCCAGATAGCTGGGTCCGGCAGGCGCAGCACCCGCCGGCGTGGCGATGCCCACCAGAGCCGCAGCCACCAGCGCGGCGAAACCCACGCACCACCGCCCCCCGGCCCCCCGCCGACGGGCCAGCCCCAGGGCCGCAGTCTTCACCGGGGTCTGTCCGGAACGTGGACCAGACGACAACCATCGCCGACGATGTCCGAACCTGAGGGGCCTGTGGGAGCCGAGGTCATGTGTGATCCGGTGCGAACGAGGGAACAAGACGAGAAAAGCTAAGGGCCTTCGCCCTCTGGCGCCAGTTCTTAGCAGCACTCCGGGCCCGGCCATAGGGGCGAGGCCCACTAATGCCCAGCAGAGGGAGATTCTTGCCCGAAAGGGCAGCGCACTCTACGCAAAACGGGCGTTGAGGTCAGCTTGATCCGGGATGTTGGGGAACAAAGCCCGAGCGTCGGCCGTTGCCGATTACGGCATTACGAGTCCGAGCAGGGAGTCGGGTTGCAGGGACATCGAGGACCGGGTCCAGACCTTGAGAAGCTGAAGAACGCCACGGTGCAGCCAGGCACGCTGAAGCGCGTCTGGCGCTTCCTGGCCCCGTACCGCCCACGGCTGATCGCCTACCTGGGGGTCATCGTGGTCACCGCGGCCGTCGGCTCCCTTCCCCCGCTGGTGGTCAAGAGCCTGATCGACGGTGCCATCCCCCACCACGATCTCCGTCAGGTCGATCTCCTGGCCGCCGCCATGATCGGCCTGGCCCTCGGTACCACAGCCTTGTCGCTGCTCAACCGCTGGTTCGCCTCGGTCATCGGCGAAGGGATCATCTACGACCTGCGAGCAGCGCTGTTCGACCACGTGCAGCGCATGCCGGTGGCGTTCTTCACCCGGACGCAGACCGGATCGCTGATGAGCCGGCTGACCAATGACGTGCTCGACGCCCAGAACGCCGTCGGCACCGTGGCTTCGGTGACCTCCGACCTCATGACCTTGGTCGCCACCCTGGCCCCGATGTTCTTCCTGTCCTGGCAGATCACGTCGATGGCCCTGCTCGTCCTGCCCCCGTTCATCATCCTCGACCGGGTCATGGCCCGTCGCATCTCCCGGCTCTCCCGGCGGCGCATGGTCCTCAACGCCGACATGAGCGCCACCATGACGGAGCGGTTCAACGTGTCGGGAGCCCTGCTGGTCAAGCTGTTCGGCCGGCCCGATCACGAGACCAGGGTCTTCGCGGAGCGCGCCGGCGGCGTCCGCGACGCGGGTATCCGCCTGGCGCTCATCAGTCGCTACCTCTTCGCCGCTCTCTCCCTGGTCGGGGCCGCCGGCACCGCCGCGGTGTACTGGCTGGGCGGGCGAGAAGCGGTCAGCGGCTCCCTGCAGGTGGGAACGGTGGTCGCCCTGGCCGCCTACGTCACCCGGCTCTACTCACCGCTTACCGACCTGGCCAGCACACGGGTGGGCCTGCTCAGCGCGGCTGTCAGCTTCGACCGGGTCTTCGAGGTCCTCGACACCCCGCCGGCGGTCACCGACCGACCCGGCGCCGTCCCGGCTGCCAAACCCGTGCGGGGGCGGGTGGAGGCCGACGGCATCTCGTTCCGCTACCCGTCCGCCTCCGAGGTGTCGGTGGCATCGCTCGAGGCGGCCTCCACCCCCGACTTCGATGACCCGGACTCGGAGGCCAGAAGAGTCAACGACTGGGTCCTCCGAGACGTTTCGTTCGTCGCCCAGCCGGGGACCATGACCGCCCTGGTGGGACACTCGGGTGCGGGCAAGACCACGCTGGCCGGGCTCCTTCCCCGCCTCTACGACGTCAACGAGGGCGCCATCACCCTCGACGGCGTGGATCTGCGGGACCTGACCCTGGCCAGCGTCGCCGAAGCGATGGGCGTGGTCAGCCAGGACGCCCACCTGTTCCATGACTCCATCGGCGCCAACCTGCGCTACGCGCGCCCCGAGGCCACCGACACCGAGGTCGTCGAAGCGTGCCGAGCCGCGCACATCCACGACCTGATCGAGTCCCTCCCCGACGGCTACAACACCGTCGTCGGTGAACGGGGACACCGTCTCTCCGGTGGTGAGCAGCAACGCGTCGCCATTGCCCGAGTCCTGTTGAAGAACCCCGCTGTGGTCATCCTCGACGAGGCCACCGCCCACCTGGATTCGGAGACCGAACTGCTCGTCCAGCAGGCCCTGGCCGCCGCGCTGGCCGGGCGCACCTCCATCGTCATCGCCCACCGCCTGTCCACCATCGCCGCCGCCGACCAGATCCTGGTGGTCGACGCAGGCCACATCGTGGAACGGGGCACGCACGGGGCCCTGGTGGCCAACGGCGGCATCTACGCCGACCTCTACCACACCCAGTACCTGCGGGGGGCCGAGCCGGCACCGGCCTAATGCCCGTGCGGCCCGGACTTGGTGGTCTCCAACCACCGCTGCAGGCCGGCGGCGTTGGAGTGGATCCCGTTGAGCGTCTCAAGCTTCTCGTGGTGCTCAGCGGGAACGTCGCCCAGCGCATCACCGAAGGCCTCCTCCAGGGCTTCGGCGATGTCGCGGCCCTCCCTCCACGCCTTCTCGGCCACATCGGCCCACTGCCGCAGGGTGTCCTGAGCCTCCTCCAGCAGGGCCGGCGGGTCCGACAACAGACCGTAGTGGGCCAGGGCCACTCCCTGGGGGTTGCGGTCCCGGAACTTCTGCAGTGAGCTGAGTGCCTGGTCGAGGTCGAAGTCGGCCGGCGGGGTGGCCGGGCGCAGCACACCGCTGTCGGGGAGCCGGACCCCCACGGCGTCACCGGCGAAGATGATCCCGCTGTCGCTGTCGTGGAGGGCCAGGTGGTGCTTGGCGTGGCCCGGCGAGTCGATGGTGGTGAGCGTCCGGCCGGGGGCGATCTCGATCTGCTCACCGTCATCGAGCACGTGGATCCGCTCGACGGGGGTCGGGTCAAGCCGTCCGTAGAGCGAGTCGAGCAGGTCGCCGTAGACCAGCGCCGCCGAGCGGACCAGCTTCTCGGGGTCGGCCAGGTGCCGGGCCCCTCGCTCGTGGACGTAGACGGTCGCCTTGGGGAAGGCCCGGGCCACGTCACCCACACCGCCGGCGTGATCGAGGTGGATGTGGGTCACGGCTACCCCGGCCAGGTCGTCGGGAGACACGCCGTGGTCCTCCAACGCTGCGAGCAGAGCGGGCACCGAGCTCTGGCTGCCGGTCTCCACCAGCACGGGGGACGGTCCTTCGATGAGGTACCCGGCCGTCATCCTCTCCCACCCGCCGAGGAGGGTGTCGATCTCGAAGACGCCTGGAGCGATGTAGGAACCCATGCCTTCGACCGTACCCGTGGGCTCAAGGGTCGGGTCGAGTGGCCGGGCCGGGGGCCGGGGGCCGGGGGCCGGGGGCCGGGGGCCGGAGGGGACGCAGCTCAACTGTGTGACGAAGGAGTGCAGATGTGAACCTTTTCGTCACACGGTTGGTGACGGCACGGCTAGGCTGAGTGTAGTTACCCTTGAAACACCATGAAATATGCAAGTTCAGGGGTCTCGGGTCGGTTCAGCCGCCAATACGGGGTCATGACCCGAGCGCAGGCCGTGGCGGAGGGCATGTCGCCCTCGCAGGTCACCAGAGCCGCCACCACCGGCGCTTGGGAACGGGTCCACCCCGGCGTCTACCACCTCCGCGGCAGTCCCCTGACCGCGCAGGCGTCGCTCCTGGCCGCCTGCCTGGCCACGGGCGGCCGGGCCTCCCATGAGTCGGCTGCCTGGCAGTGGGGTCTGCTTGCTCACCCGCCGCCCCAGCCGACGGTGAGCGTGGCAGCGACGGCCCGGGGACGCAAGACGGGCGTCGTCGTTCACCGCATCCGCGATCTCACGCCGCAGAAGGCGCCGACCTGGCAGGGGATCCCCTGCACCGATCCCGTTCGCACCGTCATGGACCTTGCCGGGGTGGTGCCACGGGGGAGCCTCGATGCGGCGGTCGATCTGGGCCTGGCTCTTCGGCGCTTCACCGTGGACGACCTGGCCACCGAGCTGGACCGGCGCTCACGCCGTGGCCGGGCGGGGGCCGGCCTCCTGCGAGCCGCGCTCCTCCGGCGTGGCCATCTCGGCGCCCCGCACCCGAGCGTGCTCGAGAGTCGGCTGCTGCGGTTGCTGGCCTGCGGCGGGATCCGGCCTGGGGCGTCGAGGTCGAGGTGCTCGAGGGCCGCTACCGCCTCGACGTCAGGCTCGATGAGCGATTGGCCATGGAGGTGGACGGCTTCGCCTATCACGCCGATCCTGAGGCCATGACCCGCGACCACCGGAGGCGCAACGAGCTGCTCGGCCTGGGGTGGACCGTGTTGGTGTTCACCTGGCTGGACGTGACCAGAGACGGCCAGCGGGTGCTGGCCACGGTCCGCCACGCCCTCAGCCGCCAGAAGGCCCTCAGCCCCCAGAAGGCCCTCAGCCGCCAGAACGCAAGCCACCTGCCGGCACACTGAGCCCAGCGTTGCCGGTCAGCAGGCCGAGCACCTGGTCATGGAGCAGCCCGTTGGTGCTGACCGCCGAGCCCCCGTCGGGTCGGGCCACGCCGCCGAGGTCGGTGAAGCGCCCCCCGGCCTCCTCGACGATCACCTGGAGAGCAGCCAGGTCCCACAGGTTGGCGATGGGGTCGAGGCCGATGTCGCAGGCCCCCTCGGCCACCAGCACGTGGGACCAGAAGTCGCCGAAGCTGCGGTCCCTCCAGCAGCGCATGGCCAGGGCCAGGACCCGGCCGACGCCGCCATGGGGCTCCCAGTTGCACAACGTGGACCCGGACAGCTGGGCGTCGGAGAGGTCGCTCACCGCCGAGGCGCGGATGGGGGCACCTTGGGACCCGGGCACGCCGGCGAAGGCGCCCAGGCCCCGACCGGCCCACCACCGGCGACCGAGAGCCGGCGCCGAGGCGACGCCCACGGTCTGCACACCGTCGACCTCCAAGGCGATGAGCGTGGCCCACGCCGGCAGACCCCGGACGTAGCTCTTGGTCCCGTCGATGGGGTCGACGATCCAGCGGCGTCTCCCGCTGCCGGACGTCCCGTGCTCCTCGCCCAGCACCGCATCATCGGGGCGGGCCTTGGCAACCTCGGCCCGGATCACCTCCTCGGCGGCCAGGTCGGCCTCGGTGACGGGGGTCAGGTCGGGCTTGGTCTCGATCGGGAGGTCGGCCCGGCGGAACCCAGCGGCGGTGACCTCGTCCGCCCGGTCAGCGAGGAGCAGGGCAAGGTCGAGGTCGGCACGAGACGCGTCGGCGGTCACGTGTCCGCAGCCTACTGGCCCGCCCGTACCCGACAGG
>JALYZO010000023.1 GCA_030945745.1 Actinomycetota bacterium | reverse complement strand
AGGCGGACCCCAGGTCGACCCCAGCCCGGTTCTCGCCCGTTGCGCTCGTAGGAAAGAGGCAGAACCGTGGACCAGCTGCGCGGGGGGCTCAGCCATGGACCGAGCCTATTGCCACGTCGCATCGAAGGCGCACCGGGCGAGGTTGTAGGTTGGCGGCGTGTCCCGCCGGATCGAGATCGAACTTACGAGTGACCGACCTGACGGTTCGTGGACCTGGCGGGCTGCCGGAGCACGCGAGCCGCGTGGCGTCGTCGATGGCTCGTTGCTCTTCGAGGGGGCCAAGGCAGGCGACGTCGTGCGGGCCGAGGCTGACTTCGAGATCGAAGGGATCACCATCCTCACGATCATCCCTCCGAAGGAGAAGAAGCGCTCCGAGCCTGAGCGCCTCGAGATCCTCGGGTCCGGTCGTCCCGAGACCCCGGGGGTGACGACGCAACTGGTCGGCAAGGCGGGCCGCGGCGGGGCACGCCGAAGCGACCAGGGCGGGGAACGGGGCCCCCGTCCGGATCGACAAGGGCGGGGATCCGCCGGTGGCCGCCCGCCGCACGGTGGTGACCGGGGGGCGTCGAGCCCGGGAGACAATCGCCGGGCGTCGGGTCCGGGCCGCGGTGAGGGTCAGACCCGAGCCCAGGCCGGACGACCTTCTGCACCGGCGGCGCGGGCCAAGTCGCGGAGGCTGTCGGCGGGCCACGCTCACCGCTCTGCCGTCCTCGACCATCTCGCACCTGAGGAGCGGGTGGTCGCCGAGCAGGTGCTGCGCGGCGGGGTGCCCGCAGTGCGCACGGCGCTGCACCTCGAGCGGGAGAAGGCCGTGACCGAAGGTCGACCGGCTCCCGACAGCGATGCGCTCATCACGCTGGCGGAGCGGCTGTTGCCGCGTCTGAGAACCGCCGAGTGGCACGACCGAGCCGAAGCAGCCAACAAGGCTCCCGATGACGTCAGCCTCCGGGACCTGCGCGCGGTGGTGGCAGGTGCCGACGCGGCGCGCGACGATGAGACGAGAGCGTTGGCATCGTCGCTCCGCGACGCGCTTGAGCGCCGGTTGACCGAGGTGCGCACGACGTGGGTGGACGAGACCCGCGGCCACCTGGAGGCGGGCCGGACCATCCGGGCCGTCCGCCTGTCGGCTCGTCCACCAGAACCCTCCACCCGCCTTCCCGCCGACGTGGTGGAGGACTTGGCGGCGAAGGCCGGCGCCGGGATGGCCCCCGACACGCCCCCCGACCAATGGTTGGCCATGCTCGAAGCTGTGGCTGCCTCGCCGGTGCGTCGCGACGTCAAGCCGACAGGCTTGCCGAAGGCGCCGCATCCTGACGTGGACCGGGTGGCCCGCCAACAGTCCGGGCGGGTTCCGGCGCTGGCCGGGCTGTTGGGCATCAGCATCCCTCCCCCGCCTGGGCCTCGCCGTCGGCTGAGCGAGACCGGTCCTGGGAGCCGTCCGGTACCGCCCGCCCCGGCGCCGCGGGCCGGAGCCGCCCCACCCCCAACGGCCCCTGCTGAGGCTGAGGCGGTACTCGAGGTTGAGACCAGGTCATCTGCTCAGGCTGGACCCGTCGTTGAGGATGAGGGTTTCGAAGGCATCGATGCCACCGCTCCGCCGCCGGCTGTCCCGGCCGACAGCTGAAGAGCTGCGGCCACTCCCGCCCTCTGGTCTAGGGTTCGACCGTGATCGACTTCGAGATCCGGGAACGGGTGGCTGTCCTCACCATCCGGCGAGTGGAGGCCCGCAACACCGTCGACGGCGCTGTAGCGGAGGGTATCGAGCGGGCGGTGGATCGCATCGAAGCCGACGCGGAGATCCGAGCGGGGGTCCTGGCAGCCGAGGGTTCGGTGTTCTGCGCCGGTGCCGACCTCGATGCGATCATTGCCGGCCAGGCGGACACGCTCAGCACTGCGCGGGGAGGTTTCGGGGGTCTGGTGTGGCGGGACCGAGGGACGCCGCTGATCGCCGCGGTGGACGGCCCGGCCCTGTCAGGGGGTCTGGAGCTGGCCTTGGCATGTGACCTCATCGTTGCCTCCCGCCATGCTGTCTTCGGCCTGCCGGAGGTCAAACGGTCCCTGGTGGCCACCGGAGGCGCCCTCTTCCGCCTGCCTCAGGTGGTGGGGACCAACGTGGCCCGCGAGATGATTCTCACCGGTGACCCCATCACCGCCGAGCGGGCGTACCACCTCGGCCTCGTCAATCGACTGGTCGAGCCCGGAGATGCCCTCGACGGCGCGCTGGACATCGCCCGGCGCATCGTGGCCAACGCCCCCCTGGCCGTCCGGGAGAGCCGGTCGGTGTCCTCCGCGGCATTCGGCCAGGCGGAGGCGGAGCTGTGGTCGCGGACCGCGGGGGCGGCCCAGCGGGTGGCCCGGACCGAGGACTTCGCTGAGGGTCCCCGGGCCTTCGTGGACCAACGACCGCCCGTGTGGCATGCCCGGTAAAGGTTCGGGTCGGGCGTAGGCGTCGGCGGCTCCGCGCTGGACCTCAGGTCCCGATGATGCCGTTGGCGGTGAGAAACTCCAGGAGGTCCTCGGCCAGCGGCAGGGCTTCGGCGTCGATGCTCGGCACCCAGGCCACCTCTGCGGCATCGTCGCCCGCCACCGGGTCGCTGGAATCCAGCACCGTGACGTTGAAATCGAAGATGACCAGGTGCCCGTGATCATCGATCTGCTCCACCCAGCCGATCAGGTCGTCGCAGATGCCCGCCAGTCCGGTCTCCTCATACAACTCGCGCAGCACCGCCTCGGCCAGGGTCTCGCCGAGCTCCACATGACCGCCGGGAATGGACCAGGTGCCCGCCGAGCGCCCCCGACCCCGGCGCACCAACAGGATTCGGCCGTCGTCAACCACGACGGCACCAACGCACAGCTCGATCATTCCCCTAGCGTCGGTCACCATCAGCTCCCGGTAACGGCGGCGGTGATGGTGCAGGATCCGGGCGAGGAGTGATGGACCGGTGCATCACCAAGAGGCGGGTCACCAGACCGACGGTCTCAAAGAACGCCTTGGCATCTCTCGCCCCGGGCAGTGCGCAGGCGTCGATGCCGTGGCAGCCGACCTCTTGCGCCCATCCGATCACGACGTCCATCATGGCTTCACCGACGCCCACACCGCGGGCCGCGGGTTCCACGAAGAGCAGGTCCACCACCCCGACCGGACGATCGGGTTCCGACACCGGTCGGTGCCTTCTGGCGGCTGCCACCCCGACCACCACGTCGTCGATGCGACCGGCAACCACGATGCTGTCGGGGGTGTCGAGAGCCGCCCGGAGGACTTCGGTGAGCTGTTCAGAGGAGGGCAGCTCGGCGAGGACCGCCCTACCGCCGCGAGCCGTAGCCGCAGCTGCGGTCGCCGACCGCCACAAGCCGACCAGAACCGCCAGATCGGCCTCCGCCGCCCTACGAGCTGCCTCCACGGCGAGCGCCCTCGGTCAGGTTCCCTGGAGCTGGGACACACGCGCCAGGATCGTGCGGCGTCCCCGGGTGGCCGCCTCGTAGGCCCGGACCGCCTCCAACTCGTCGGGGGCCAGTCCGGCCAGGCGCTGGACCACCTGCGATGCCGAAAGGCTGTCGTAGCCGGGTATGGCCAGAGCTTCAGCACGGGGGGCTGCTGCGCCGTCCTCGGTCGCCACCGCTGGTGACACGGCACCGTTGGTCGAATGCCTCGGTTCGGCGGTGGCAGCCGACGGAGCAGGAACGACCGTCTCGTGGCCCGATGCCGTCGACCTCGTCGGAGGCGGCGGTGTGCCGGCCCCGCCGGTCCGGCGTCGGACCTCCTTGCGCCCCTGGGCGACGGCGAACTGGCCGACCACGCGTGCCGTTGCCCATCGGGCGGTCAGCAGCGTGCGACCCTTGGCAGCCAGCTCGGGGACCTCCTCGCCGACCGTGAGCGCCAACCCGATCGGGGCGTAGAGGACCAAGTCGAGCACAGCGTCAATGGGGGATCGGTCGTCAGTCACGGCCCCGATCCTCTCGCATCGGCCGGCCCTCGGCCAAACCTCCCGTCACACGCAGTCCCGACAGAGGAGGGCATTCCGATCGGCCAACTGGCTCGGGTGCTTGACCAAGAAGCAGGACTGGCAGACGAACTCACCGGGTTGCTTGGGCAGGACCTTGGGGGCGACCTCACCACGTTCCTCGGTGTCGACCACCTCCTCGTCGTCATCCTCCTCGTTGTTGACGACGAGGCGTTCCTTGAGGATCACGTCGAGGCTGGCCTCCACGTCGTCGGAGTCCTCCTCGTCGTCGTCGTCTTCGTCGTCCTCTTCGTCGCGTGCCCGGGCTGCGGCCGCCGTCTTGGTGGCCTCATCGTCGACCGCCGGGTCCACCGCAACAACCGCGTCCTCCTCGTCGACCGTGTCAGCATCGACGACGTCAGCCTCATCGTCGTCCTCGAGGTCCTCGATGTCTTCCTCCTCGAGATCGCCCGGGCCGCCTTCTTCCTCCACCACTTCTTCTTCGAGATCGTCTTTGGCCATCGCACACGTCCTTCGGCAGGCACCTCGGCGCCCAGTATGGGGGTCCCTCGACCGCTCCGGCGGCGGATGCTAGACGCATCGCCGGCGTACCGACACCGTTGGTGTCACGAAGGCATTTCCAAGAGCACACCGGAGGCGCTGCCCAGCCCGTCCCAACGCTCCGGCCAGTCAGCTGCGGAACATCGCCCCCGGTGGGCGGGGTGACTCAGGCTGCCGTTGGTGCCGTCGACCGATCGACCAGGCGACCAGCAAGGTCGCCTGGCGGCCGACGTTATCTACTAGGCCTTCTGAGCCACCCCGACCGGGCCTAACCGGTCTCCTTGACCACGATGAAGCAGACAACATCATGATCGACCCACGCCCACGGACTCAAGGGGCTCCCCGGGCCCCTGACCTGGGGAGACGCGCATCCCCGCAGGTCAGAGAGCCAAGAAGATTCCCAGGGCGGACAACCCGGGTCGAGGGGGTGCTTGGC
>JALYZO010000021.1 GCA_030945745.1 Actinomycetota bacterium | reverse complement strand
GCCGCGCCCAGTCGGAGCTCGATGCCGCAGAGCTGCGACGGTTGTCCCGACAGCGCCGCCACGTGATCGCCGCCCTCAGCCTCGAAGCCCGACGCCTGGCTTGTGAGGCCGGGCAACCGGTCAGTGATGCGGTGGGTCGGGAGTTGGAGCACACGCTCGACGCGGCGTTCGCTGACGCCGACGCCAGCGACGCCGTCCGCTCGGGCCGGCTGACGACGGCTTTGCACTACTCGGGGCTTGGTCCCCTTGACGTCGCTGCCGTCGCTGGAGCACCGAGGGTCCGTGCCTCAACGTCACCTCCCGAGGCGAAGCGGCCGATGGCTGAGGACTGCGACGAGCTCGCGGCGCGACGCCGCAAGCGATCTGAGGCCGCCGAGCAGGCGGTTCGGGAGGCCAGGGCCGCTGTTGGTGAGGCGGAACGCCAGGCCGATGAAGCGACGTGCAGGACCGCCGCTGCCCGCCACGATCTCGAGCTCCGACGACAGGAGGTCAATGGCGTGGAGCAGCGGCTGTCCGATCTGCGGGCGGCACAGGATCGGGCCCGTCAAGAGGTCGAGGGCGCCGAGCTTGCCAGAGCCGCTGCCGAGCGACAGGTTCACGCCGCCACCGACCAGTTGGTGCGGGCCCAGGCCGCCGTCCCGGCGGAGACGACGCGGAGGTCTTCACCCTGAGCCGCTGAGGCTGGACCGGAGGCGGTCGACAGGTTCGAGAGCATGGGTCCATACTGGACCCATGGGGTGGACCTCGCCGCGGGTGGAGATCGATGACCCGCGCGCTGGGGATCGACACCTCCGGGTGGCTTGGCATGCCTCGAAGCGGACCATTGTCGTGAGCCAATGGCGGCAGGGTGTCTGCGCCGCCAGCACCCCCGTCGCGGTCAGTGAGGTCCCCATGCTCATCAATCTCTTGGTTCGGGCGTTGGGAGAGGCAACAACGCCGGTACCGCAGGTCGAGCGAACGCCGACACCTCGGACGATCCGCCAGGATGTCGCCACGCTGGTTCGCTCCCGCCTGCGTCCCCGACTGGCGCCGATCATCGCCCATGCGCCGGCCCGGCGGCGGCGACCCGAACCGGGCAACTGACCGCGACCAGAAGGCTCGGCCCCAGGCGGAACGCGTGGGAGTAGCGTGGCGGTGTGTTCGAGCGCTTCACTGACCGAGCCAGACGCGTCCTCGTGCTTGCCCAACAAGAAGCAAACCTGCTGAGCCACGACTTCATCGGCACCGAACATTTGTTGCTCGGCCTTCTCCATGAGGAGGGGGGGATAGCGGCAAGGGCCCTGGTGGAGCTAGGAATCAACCTGGAAGCGGCGCGCGCCAGCGTGGCGGCGAGGATCGGGCCTACCGCATCGACCACCGGATCGCCACCGTTCACCCCGCGAGCCAAGAAGGTCCTGGAGCTGTCGCTGCGCGAAGCCCTGCAGCTCAAGCACCGCTCCATCGGGACTGAGCACGTGCTCTTGGGCCTGGTCCGAGAGGGCGAAGGTGTGGCTATGCAGGTGTTGGTCGGTCTGGGTTCAGAAGCTGGCTCGATCCGCCGCCAGGTCCTCCTACTGCTGGCCGAGAGCCCGGAGGAGGGCGGCGGTCGGTGGGCCTCCAGCGGGACCAGCGGTGAGCCGCCTCGGTGCCCGCTGTGCGGTGCCGGCCTGAGCGACGGCGCCCGCTACCGGACGGTGGCGGTACCGCCGGGACCCGACGAGGAGAGCAAGGCGATGCTGTCGGTGGTGTTCGTCTACTGCCAGAGTTGCGGGCGGACACTTCCGACCCACGCCGGGCCCTCTGGCCCGTAGCGGGCAGGGCCAAGCGAACCGACGATCCCCCGACGACGGCCCGGTCGGGGAGATGCTCTTGGGGGTGAGAATCGTTAAGGCTCGCCACGTTGGCCGAGGTTGGTCGCCACGGGCGTGCATCAGGAGGTGAAGTCGATCCCCGACAGCCGCACCTGCCGGTAGGCGGCCAGGCGTTCGGCTTGCTCGGTGAGGGCGCCTCGGACTGACGTCGAGGTCTTGGTCCACAACTCCATTCGTACGGTGAGCTTCATGCCGGACTTGCGCGGACGCCAGGTGCCAACAATCTCGTCACCGACGAGCACGGCGCCGGGGCGGCCGAGTACTGGCCACAGAGCCTTCGCCCGTGTCGGATCGTCGACCAGCAGTGACCGGTCTCGCGCCTGGAGGAACAGGTCGAACGGCCCCAGCAGGCGTGCGGTGGAGGTCGGCCCCTCGCCGAAGCGGTCCTTGTCGGCGGCGAGAACCCATCGGGTCTCGCCATCGACCGAGACTTCGACCGCGTCGGACGGCCAGCGGGCCTTCACATCCTTCAGCGCGGCGTCGAGGTAACTGGCGACATGCCTGGGTGTCGCCGGACCGAGAAGTCGGAGGTAGGCACGGATGATCTCGTGGTCCTTCGAGGGTGTGGACATCGGAGCGAAGCCAGGAATGGGCGTCAGCATCGGCGGCGACGTGCCGGCCTGCAGCTCCAGAGCTGCGCGCAGCGCCGAAAGCCGGAACGGCATCTCGTAGAGGTGCGTAGCGTTGCACGGCCGGCAGGAGCGCAGATAGGGCGCGTCCGCCAGCTCTGCCACTCGCGCCGACACGTCACCCTTGAGCATCGGGCCGGCCACGACCGACCGCATGGCCGCCGCGATCCAGTCCAGCGCCACGAGGTTGGCGATACCAGCCGCCTTCAGTGGCTTGGCTGCGTCATAGATCCGCTTGCCGGCGTCCGCGTCGGAGAACGGTTCGACCGCCGCTGCCACCGAGGGCAGGTCACCTCGGCGGTAACGGTGAGGAGCGCCGCGCACCGACCAGACCGTGACCAGCTCGTGGCTCTTCAGCGACGACACATCGACCCCACGGATCGCGAGTGCCCACAACCCGCCGTCTGGCCCGGTGTCCTGGACACCGATGTCGAGGGCAGCGCTCGCAGCCACGGTGGTCGAACCACGGTCCAACTGTTGGGCACACACCCGGAAGGTGAGGACCTGCGCACGGGATATTTGGCCAACCATGCCGTTACGGTAGACCCGACACGATTGAACACCGCCCGCACCCAAGCCGGTCTGCCGCCAGGTCCTTGCCCGACGGCCTGTGGCCGGGGCAAGGACGAGCGCGTGCGGACTCGGCCACACAGCGTGTCTCTCCGGAATGAGCGTCGCAGTGGCGGCGATTGGCAGAACTGCCGCCTACGGGCCGGCGGCTGAATCACAGAGCGGGCGGCGACGTCCTTGCCATCAGCAGTCGACTGCGACCTCCAACGCTGCGCAGATCTCTGCCATGCGAGCGTCGGCGAGGCGACCAAGCCGATCGACCAGAGCCCCGACCGAGACACTCTCGACCGAGTCGAGATTGACAGCGGAACGCCTCGGGACCGGGTCCATGCCCGGTTCGAGCAGCACTTCGCTCGCCAGTCCCCTGACGGTCGTGGTGCACGGCGCAACGAGGGCACGGTGCAGTCGGGGGATGGCTGCGTCACGCGAGAGAACAACGACTGGACGTCGGCCGATGCCCGACAACTCGCACCACCAAAGTTCACCTCGGGCCGGAAGGACCCTCACGAGGCGGCTGCAGCTTCCCGAAACGAGGCCAGATCCCCCCATTCGTCGGCCGCACCGAGTGGATGATCGTCGTAGGCGGCATAACTGGCATCAACCTCGGCGGAGCGGTGTCGAGCGAGCAGCGCTTCGAGCGCCTCGTCGATCAGCGCGGAGTCCGGCTTTCCTTGGCCGACGCGTCTAGCGCAGCGAAGAAGTTGTTCATCGACTGTGGTGCTCACGCGTACTCGGGCCATGCCATCATTATGCCATGGTTATGCCCACGAGTTATCGGGCGGTCAGCGGGTAGGGGGCTCCGACGATCCAGCCGCCGAGATGTTTTGGTTGTTCGGTGGTGGGCACGAGTTGCGCGTGGTCGCCCACATGGAGGGGGCCGGGACGGATGACCCAGCAGTTGAGTGCCAGCTCGCCTCCGAACTCCCGCCGGATTCGACGGGTGATGTCACGGTTTCGCTCACCGCTGTCCGGATCGATGGAGGGGACAACGCAGCGCCCCCGGACGGAGTGGACGCCGATGAGCACCTCACCGACGGCAATCGCCCGTCCAGGCCACGTGGGTTCGTCCTCGGCCGATACGCCCGCCAGGAGCAGGTTAGGACGGAGCCGGCGGACGTCGTGACCGAAGCGGTGAACGGCACCGTCAGTGGCGACGAGCAGGCTGAGGACGTCGAATCGCTCGGGACCGCTGTAGGCGGCGAGCTCCGCCTCGGCGCCAGCGTGGGCCCGGACGACATCATGCGCGCTCTGCGTGTGCCACAGGTGGCCCGCCACTTGAGGGACCCCATCGGGACCGGTGGTGGTGGGCACGGTCAGCAGGCCGTGGCGGGTTCGTCCGGTGAGCAGGCCAAGGGGGCCGCGCACGTGGACGATCCGGTCGCCGACGATTCCCTCGGTGGTCAGCTCGGCGGACTCGAGGGGTTCAGCGCCGAGTGACTTGACCGGATACCGCCACAGGGCCGCGATGGTGATCACCGGAGCCCCCCTACCGCATCGGGAGCGCCAGGTCGCGCTCCTCGGGCTGGCGGGGTCCGACGAAGCGCCGATCGTTGGCGGAGATGGCCAGGTCGTTGAAGTCGATGTCAACCGCCGCCCTGAACTGTTAGGTCGTTGTGACCCTGGGGTGTGTGAGTCATAATTCGCCATCGCTGAGCTGGTGGGTGGGAGCTCGCCACTGCTGGGCGAGCTGCTGCCCATCGAGTTGGCCAACACACGCTATGCCGTACGCGGGCAACGCAGAGACGGGTTGCTTACCAATGACCACCTGGCCGTATGGCTTCGGGAATGTCGCGCCAGGTTTCGCACGGGCCTTTGCGACGAGGACCTTCTCGCCGTCACCGCGGACGAGCTGGGTGTCGCCCGCCAACTGCGAGAGGCCGTGCATGACTTGCTCACCGCGGTGGTGTCGGTCGGTGACCCGCCAGAGCGGGCTATCGCCACGGGCACTGGGACCGTTCGGAAGCCAGCCTTGCTCTTGGGCGGTCCCCACTCGGGGACTCCGCCAACGGCGGAGATGAGCTGGCGGACCTGGGCGACCCGCCATGCCTCGGCCACGTCCCGAAACAGCGTCCGGCCACCAGCCGGGTCCACGTACTGGCCGTGGGCCAGGTCCCCCCGGATCCCGTCGAGGAAGCGTTGGGCGTCGCCCTTGACGCTCGAACTGCCGCATCCTCTGCGGTCCACCGGGGTACTCGCGCCACCGGGTGCGGTAGCGCCCGTCGGGTCGCTTGTCGATGCTCGCCATGGCTCCAGCAGACCCCCCGTTCGCGGCCCGTTTCAGTCCTCAAAGAGTCCTCAGCTCTGAGGACACGCTCAGCGCCTTTCAGTCACCGGCGGTCAAACCAGCGGTAAAGATATAACCGCAGGTCAGGGGCAGTGTATCGCGATCGGTTGGCTGGGGTGACGATGAGTCGGTCTGTAGGCGGGATTCTGTCCACCGGCCCGTTACCGGACCGGATGGGTGGCCATCCATCTGTGCGGTCTACCTGGGGACATTGGCCGGGCCGACCGTCCCCTGCTCGACCTTGCTCCGGGTGGGGTTTACCGAGCCGCCCGGGTCACCCCGGACGCTGGTGCGCTCTTACCGCACCGTTGCACCCTTACCTGTGACGGCCGAAGCCGTCCATCGGCGGTCTGTTCTCTGTGACACTTTCCTGCGGGTCGCCCCGACTGGCCGTTAGCCAGCACCCTGCCCTGCGGAGTCCCGACCTTCCTCGACCGGGTCCATGCCCGGCCGCGACCACCCAACCGACTCACCGTCGTCGTTCACGCTAATGGGCTGGAACCGGCGCCGACCACATCAGCCGGTCGTCGCCTCCACGACGTCGAGCAGACGGGTCGCCGGGGGCCAGTTCTCAGGTGCCAACCAGGCGGGCGGTGGCTCGACGCCCGGGGAGCTTGACCACCTCGATGGCGTTGGGGAGTTGGTCCTTGATCTCGTTGTCGTGGGTGACGACCAGGACCTGGCGGAACCGACCCTTGAGGCGTTCCAGGGCTTCGAGCATGCGGGTCTTGCGTTCCTGGTCGAGGGGTCCGAACACCTCGTCGAGGACCAGCAGGCCCACCGAACCACCGGATTGGAACCTGACGTGCTCGCTGATGGCCACCCGCAGCGCCAGGTTGGCCAGGTCGACCTCCGAGCCGGAGAACCGGTCCAGGCCGAAGACCCGTCCCCCGTCACTGATCTGCAGCTCGTAGGTCTCCGGGTCGACCCGCAGCTCGTCGTAGTCGTGGTCGGTCAGCTCGCCGAAAAGCTCGGCGGCCTGGAGGGCCAGGCGCGGTCCGACCGAGGCCACCACGGTGTTGCGGAACTCGGCCAGTAGGTCCCCCAGTCGGCTCAGGTGGCGTGCGTCGGTCTGCAGGGTGGCCAAGGTGGCGTGCTGCTCGGTGGCGTCCGCCAACCGCCGGGCCTCGCCCTCGGCGCGGGTGCGTTCCTGGGTGGCGGCCAGCCGGGCCTGTCGGGCCACCCGGTCGGCCGCCGCAGTCCGGGCGGCGGCCTCGTCGTACGTGGCGCGTGCCGCAGCCAGCCGGGCCGGGTCAAAATCGAGCTCCTTGACCCGGCGGAGGAGTTCTTCCACCCGGCCGGTAGCCTGGTCGACCTCGGCCCGAGCGGTGATCAGGCCGGCGGCGACCACCTGGCGACGCTCCAGGCGACCCCGGAGCCGCTCGGCCTCGATGGTCGCTGCCCGGGCCGCTTTGCGGGCGGCAACGGCCTCCTCCCGTTGAGCGTCGAGGGCGCCGGCGTCGTGGGGCAGGTCGACGCCGGCGGAAACCGTCGCCCGTGCTCGCTCGAGGACGCTGAGGGCGTCGGTGCGTCGCGCCGAGGTCTGCTCCCACGCCGCTCGGACCGTCTCGGCCCGTTGCCGATCGGCGGTGGCGGCCCCGAGGGCGGCGGCAGTGGTCGTTGCCGCCTCTTGGCACAGGTCCTGCTCGGCGCTCAGGGCACCCAGGCGTGCGGTGGCCTCGGCCAGCTCGGTCGCCCGGTGGGCCTGCACGGACTCGAAGGCGGCGCCCAGCGCCTGGCCGCAGAGGGGACAGTCGGCCTCGTTGGACAGGGCCGCCGAACGCTCGGCCTGCTGTCGGGCCCGCTCCACGTCGGCGGCCGCTGCCTGGGTCCTTCCCTTGACCGACGCCAGCGCGTCACGGGCTGCGGCGGCCGCCTCGACGACGCCGTCATAGGTCGTCTGGTCGGGAGGCGGTGGCTCCGCGGCCACGACCAGAGCGTCGACGGCGCGGGTGGCGTCGAGGACCGCGCTCAGCGCCGCGAAGCGGGTTTCGGCCGGCTCCAGGGCCTTGCTGCGCCGCTCGGCGTCGACCAGCCGGGCGGCTGCGGCCTCCAGCTCGTCGGCTTCGGTAGCCAACTGCTTCACTGCGCCCGAGGCCCGCTCCATGTCGGCCCGAGCGGAGCGACCTTCGGCCACCAACGCGTCGTAGGCCTGCTTACCGGTCTCCACCACGGCGACGGTGGCGGCCGCCTCCTCGGCCCGGGACCGGTGGACCTCCACCGTCGCCTCCTCGGTCTCCGCGGTGGTCTCGGCCGCCGCTGCCCGGGCCTCGGCGTCGTCGGCGGCCACCGCCAGCACGTCGAGGTCGGCGAGCAGCTCCCGCAGTCGGCGGTGCTGTTCGGTGGTGGCCCGAGCGTCGCGTCGGGCGGCGTCGCGCGCTGCGTCGAGCGGGGTGATGCCGAGCAGCTGCAGGACAAGGCGGCGGCGCTCGGCGGGGGACTGGGTGCTGAACGCGGCGAGCTGCTTTTGCTCGGCGAACACCGACGCCCGGAACGCAACGTCGTCCATGCCCAGCACCGAGTGGATGTAGCGGCCGGTCTCGCGCACTCCGGTAGCCATCACGAGCCCATCGGCGTGGGCCTCGGCCCGGATGGTGGCATTGATGCCCGACAGGGTGCGGCGGACGATGAACAGGTGACCCTCGTGCTCGAAGCTGACCTCGGCCACGCAGTCGCCACCGACCCCCGACGATCGGATCTGGTTCTTGGCCGTGCGTGCCCTGCCCCACAGGGCGAAGACGATGGCTTCAAGCAGGGTCGACTTGCCGGCTCCGTTCGGTCCGTAGATCCCCACCAGGCCGGGGGGGATGTCCAGGTCGAGCTCGTCCTCGTAGACCCGGAAGTTGCGCAGGTAGATGCGGTTCAGCAGCACGGCGGCAGCGCCGGGGACCTCACCCGGAGGCCTCGATGGCTTCTTGGATGTAGTCGTGGCCGGCCCGGACCAGGCGGCCCCGGTCCAGCCCGGTCAGGTCCTGGCCCTCGACATAGCCCTCCCACTGCCCGCCCAGACCCTCGACGGTGGGCAGCTCGGCGTGCATCGTCGTCGACGTGTACTGCGGCTCCAGCTTCAGCAGCAGGGCGGCGCTGGCCGCGTCGCGCACCGCTTGGAGGTCGAGCATGCGGTACGCCTCGGGGTCGACGCCGTCGAGGTACAGGCGGGCCACGGCGCCTTCGGGCACGGTGGACGCCTGGGCCATGACGCGATGGGCCACGTCGGTGGGTGACAGGCCCAGGGCGTAGACCGTGTCCAGGGTGACGAGGGGCCGGGACCCGGCGACGGGAATGTGGCGGCACACCCCGGTGTCGGTGTCGAGCACGACGATGCCCTTGTCCCGCTGGGGGTCGTCGGCGAAGCTGAACGTGTCCGTCGACCCTGCGTACCACATGGTGTCGGTGACCCGAGCAAACGTGTGGTAATGGCCCAGCAGGACCAGATCGGACTGCAGGCGGTTGGCGTCGACCTCGATCTCGTTGATGTCGGCGTTCCTCGGCTGGAGCTGCGTGATGCGGGGGTGGGTGAGCAGCAGGTTCGTCTTGTCCCCGCTGCGGCTGGCGGCCGCCTGGTCCAAGGCGTCGAGGGACGCCTCCACCGTCAGCATCTGGGGAACGGCGTGGATCACCACGCCGTCCAGCTCGAAACGCTCATAGGCCAGGCGGTGGGCGAAGTGGAACCCCTCGAAGGTGTCCGCCAGGCTCGAGTACGGGCTGCCCCGCCCGGGCAGCCGGGGGGTGTCGTGGTTGCCGGTGATGACCACGGCGTCCACCCCGTGGTCCCGGATGCGGGCCAGGGCCTTCTGAGCCAATCGGTAGGAGCGGTAGCTGGGCCTGGGGTGATCGAAGATGTCGCCCAGCCACACGACGAGGTCGGGCTGTTGGCCGAGGGCGGCCTCGATCGCCGCCTCGAAGGACCGTTCGAAGTCCCACTCGCGCTGGTTGACACCGCCGTCGGTGGTGATCGGGTAGTACGAGCGTCCCAGGTGAGCGTCACCGATCGCTGCGATCCGCATGCACCCAGCCAACCAGAGTGGTGCGACAAATTCCAACAGTGTGATTCAATCCGCCGACCACCTCGAGCGCGGTCCGGCGCAGCGGAGAGCAGACGCGCTGGACGCGGACCGGCCGGTCGGCAAAGGTCGAGGCCGTGCACGTGGAGCCCGAGGACCGCACCGTCGGCGAGGAGGAGTGGCGCCCCTTCGTCGTCTCCCAGGGGTTCGGCCATCTTGTCGCCGCCGGCCGGGGTCGCACGGTGCCGGTGGTCGTCCCCACCCAGTTCCTCCTCGACGGCGACGTCGTTGCCCTGCACCTGGTGGCCGCCAACCCCTTCTTCGCCGCGGTCAACGAGCAGCCAACGGTCGTGCTGAGCGTGGCCGGGGACTGGGCGTTCGTGCCCTCGGACTGGAAGGTCATCGGGGCCGAGGATCCGGCGCTGGGCATCCCCACGACCTACTACGGCGCCGTGCAGCTCACCGGCCGAGCCGACGTCGTCTCCGAGCCGGCGCGGGTTGCCGCTGTCCTGCGCCGCCAGCTCGAGGCCCTGCAACCGGCTACGCCTGTGGCCGACCCCATCGACGTGCACCGGGGCAAGTTGGAGGCCATCCGGGCGGTGCTCATCACCGTTGAGGACGTGAAGGCCAAGTTCAAGTACGGCGGCAACGTTGACGTCGCTCACCGCCAAGCCGTCGCCGATCGCCTCGTCGGCCGTGGCGGACCGGCGGACCGGTCTGCCGCCGCTCACGTCCGTCGGCGCATCCAATGACGGCCGGGGTCCGAACACGGATGGTAATTTGACCCTGCGCTGGCTCTCCGAGCGCTCCGAGTACCCTCCTCTTCCCGGAGCGTCGCACCCGGCGACGGGGGGAGGTAGTGCGTGGCAGGGAGGCCGCTGGGCTTCGATCCCATACTCGAGGCTCACCGCCAGTGGGCCGAGCACGGTTGGGGGGACGCGGCCGGTGGGATGGCGGCGATCACGTCGATCTTCCGTGCCCAGCAGATCTTCCTGGGGGACATCGACAGCCAGCTCCGACCTCTGGGTCTGACCTTCGCCCGCTATGAGGTCCTGATGCTCCTGCGGTTCAGCCGCCGGGGGACGTTGCCGCTCAACAAGGTCGGTGCCCGCCTCCAGGTACATCCGACCAGTGTCACGAACGCCGTCGACCGGCTGGAGGCCGGGAAGCTCATCCGTCGGGTTCCCCACCTGACCGACCGTCGCACCACGCTGGCCGAGATCCAGCCCAAGGGCCGGGACCTCGCGGAGCGGGCCACCCAGGTGATCAACTCCACCGTGTTCTCCGCGCCCAGATTGTCGACCTCGGATGTGGCCACCCTGGTGGAGATCCTCGGTCGCCTGCGTCGCCAGGCTGGGGACTTCGAGGAACCCGACGCCTGAGGCTCCCGGCACCGCCCAGCTCAGTCGACCAGGGCCGACACGTTGGCCGCCGCCGCGGGTCGGGGCGCCGGCGGGGGAGTGGCATGGCGGACGACGTCAGCGTAGAGGTCGATGGTTGCCGGGATGGCGAAGGGCGCTGCCAGGTTGACGATGAGGCACTCGCCGGGCATGAGGGTCTGGATCTCGGCGCCTTGCGAGCGGATGTCCGCTTTCGCCGAGGAGCGCAGGATGTTGCGGTCCTTCTCGTCGGCCAGGCCGAGGACGAAGAACGTGTTTAACTGGCTGAGCAATTCGTCGTCGAGGAGCTTCGGCTGTTGGGTGACGGCGCACAGGCCGACGTTGAACTTCCGTCCCTCACGGGCCAGGCGGGGGAACACGTTGGACTCGCGGTCCTTGTTCCCCGACAGCACCCGCTGGGCCTCTTCGAGGGCGAGGGCCACCACCGGCATGCGTTCGTGGCGCTCTGGGTCGTCCAGGTAGGCGCCCTGCCACTCCTCGAGGATGCGTCGGGCCAGGAAGGAGGCGACCAGCACCTCCTCGGTCGACCCCAGGCCGCTGACGTCGACCAGCACCACCTTGCCGGCCATCAGGTCGTTGACCACCCGGCCACCGACCGACACCGACGGGTCGGTGGCGATGCAGCGCAGACCGACGATGCGCCGGGCTCGGCGATGCACGACCTGCAAGGTGGACAGCGCTACCCGGGAGGACAGCTCGACGTCGCGGAAACCCGCCAGGTCCTCGATGGTGGCGAAGGCAGCCAACCACCCCAGGCCGCCTCCGTCCCCGTCGGTCGACCCGTAGTGACGTTCCAGCTCGTAGAGCGCCTCCTCCTGGGGCCGGCTCCACTCGTAGGCTGTGCGCAGATCGTCGACCGACAGCTCGCCCAGGCTGACCTTGAGCGACGAGGTGCCCGGCAGCGACCGGTTGGCGTACACCCGCAGCGCCGTTGGCGCCCACGGATGGCGGGCCAGGGCCTTGAGGTACTCGCCGTGGGGGTCGACGATCAGCAACCCGTAGCGTCCGTTGGCGCCCATGACCCGGGCGGCGAGCACCTGCAGCAGGTTGGACTTGCCCATGCCGGTGGTGGCAAACACCCCGACGTGGGTGGCCAGGGTCGCACCGGGGATGCCGACGGGAAGGTCGACGACCGTCTCGCCGCTGCGCAGGCGGCCCACGGTCAAGTCGCCCATCCGGTCGGCCAGGAAGGTGAAGTCCTCGGGCTGGGGGGCCAGGACCGCCGAGAACTGCGTGGGCAAGCTCTTGGGTTTGCGAAACACCGTCCGGGGCAGACCCGGGCTGTCCGGGGGCGCCAGATAGCCGAGGCAGCCGCAGGTGGCGACCCGGTACGTGCGCCGCTCCTGCTCGTGGACGGGGTGAGCGCCGTGGTCACCGCGGGCGTCGTCGGCCAGCAGCGTCCCGGCCACCCGCTCGGCCCAGCCCGGCTCGCGGTGCTCCGTGCCGTAGGTGACGTCGACGATGCGGAACAGGTAGCGCCGGTCGGTGGCGTCGTCCACCCCGACGAGCAGCTCGCCAAGGAACAGGTCCTCGTCGGGGCCCGCCCGGAAGGTGGCCTCGAGGACATTCTTGCCGAACAGGCGTCCCCGCACCGCCGGCGATCCCGACCGCTCCACTGGGATCACGCCCGCTCCATCAGGCGGTGACGGTCGCTGAACGCCCGTTCGCGGACCTCGGCGGGCACGCCCAGGCGGTCGAGCTCGGACTCCAATCGGTCCCACACCTCGGCTCGCACCCACGTGCCGCAGGCCGCCAGCCGATCGGCGACCGACAGGGGGTAGGGATAGCCGGGGAAGGCGGCGTCGTTGGCCAAGGTGGCAAGCTGACCAAGGACGCCGGCCACATCGCTGCCCCCGGGCACGTCGATCCGGAAGGCGAAACGGGCATCGGGATCCAGCCGGGCCACCACAACCTCGAGGCCCGGCCCGGTCTCGGGAGCCGTCGCCGCCACCCGGGCCCACCACCGGGACCGAGGCCCGACGGCCGTCTCCGCTTCGCGCTCCAACCAGCCCAGCAGGGGGGCGCCGCCCCGGGTCAACGACGAGTGCTTGGTGACCCCGACCAGGCCGACCTGGCGGTCGACGGCGACCTCGAGCAGCTCGGCGATCCACGACGGTGGCATCCGCCAGTCCGGTTGCAGGTCCCCGTCGACCAGCACCACGCCGCCCGGCTCACACTCGGCGACACAGGCGGCCACCTTCTCCCACTCGCCCCACTCGCGGGCCAGGTTGACATCCATCGAGCTGCGGTCGGCCACCGGGGCGCCCAACGCCACCATTGCGTCGGCTTCGCCGCCGGCGCCGAAGAGGTGGATGCGCAGCGGTCCCTCCTCCTCGAGGATCGAGGCCCCGTTCCGCCAGCGGATCCGGGACGCCCGGGTGGCGTAGACCTGGAAGCACCGGGCGTCGGCCACCAGGGCCTGGCCGCCGTCGACGGCCCAAGCATCCACCGGTGGAGAGCCGTGCCCCAGGGGTTTGATCACGACGTCGTCGACGAACACCAGGTCCGAGCGAGTGGGCGCCGAGAGGCCACCGCCGCCGCTGAGGAGGAGGGTGGCCAGGCGGGCCGCCGTCCCTTCGACGCTGCTCATGGGGACCATGCTGCCAGGCCCTGATGACGGGGGCAGGGACGGGGGGCGGGGCCGGGCCGTGACGAACCGGCCGCGACCGGGAAGAATGGGGGCATGCCAAGGGCAATCTGGAGTGGTTCGGTCAGCTTCGGGCTGGTCAACGTACCCGTCAAGCTGGTGACGGCAACCTCGAGCAAGGAGGTGCGCTTCCACCAGCTCCACGACGAGGACAACGCCCGCGTCCAACAGAAGCGCGTGTGCTCCCTCGACGGGGAGGAGGTCGACTACGCCCACATCGTCAAGGGCTACGATCTGGGTGGCGGCAACTATGTGCGCATCGACCCCGAGGAGCTGGCCGCGCTCGACCCCGAGGCCGACCGGACCATCGAGATCGAGGAGTTCGTGGACCTGGTGGACATCGACCCGGTGTACTTCTCGCACAGCTACTACCTGGTCCCCGACGGTCGGGCCGACAAGCCCTACGCCCTGCTGGCCGAGACCATGGCCAAGACCGGCAAGGTGGCTCTCGGCCGATTCGTGCTGCGCACCAAGCAGTACCTGGCCACCATGCGAGTCAAAGACGGTGTGCTGCTCCTGGCCACCATGCTCTACGCCGACGAGGTGGTGGCCACCGAGGACCTCGAGGTGCCAACCGCGGCGGACACCAAGCCCAGCGAACGGGAGCTGAAGATGGCCTCCCAGCTCGTCGAGTCGCTGTCGGGGGAGTTCGACCCCGGCAGGTACCGCGACGAGTACCGCGAGAAGGTGCTGGCCATGATCGAGGCCAAGGCGGATGGTGAGGTCATCGCCGCCCCCGAGGAGACCGAGAAGCAGGCGCCGGTCGTCGATCTCATGGCCGCGCTGGAGGCGTCGCTGGCTGCGGCCGGCAAAGGCGGTAGCGGGAAGAGTCGCCCGCCGACCACCAAGGAGGCCGACTCGGACGGGGCGGAGGACAAAGCCAGCGCGTGAGGCGCCCGGGCGGAAGGGATGAGCGCATGTCCCCCTGCGCTGGCAGCGAGGGTCTTTGAGCCCCGGGGTGGAGGTCACCGTCGGTGAGCGTACGTTGCGGTTGTCCAACCTGGACAAGGTCCTGTGGCCGGCCACCGGGTTCACCAAGGGCCAGGTCATCGACTACTACGCCCGGGTGGCGCCCGTGCTGCTCACCCACCTGCGCGGCCGGCCGGTCACGCTGCGGCGTTGGCCCAACGGCGTCGACGCCGGGTCTTTCTACGAGAAGAACTGCCCGTCGCACCGGCCGGAGTGGGTCCCGACCATCACCATGGGCGACGTGGCCTACTGCTCGGTCGACGAGGAGGCGACCGTGGTGTGGTTGGCCAACCTGGCGGCCATCGAGCTCCATCCGACCCTGGCGCGACACGGGGGGCCGCATCCCACGGCCGTGGTGTTCGACCTCGACCCGGGAGCTCCGGCGGACGTCCTCACCTGCGGCGAGGTTGCGATGATCGTGCGGGACACCCTCGACGACCTGGGCCTCCGATGCTGGGTGAAGACCTCAGGGAGCAAGGGTCTCCAGGTGTACCTGCCCCTCGACGGCACGGCCACCTACGACCACACCAAGCCGTGGTCCCACGCCCTGGCCCGCCACATCGAGGTGCAGCACCCGAAGCTTGTGGTGACCACCCAGGAGCGGACGGTCCGCAAGAACCGGGTGCTGATCGACTGGAGCCAGAACACCGCGTCGAAGACGACGGTCTCGGTGTACTCGCTGCGGGCGGGGGAGCGGCCCGGGGTCTCCGCCCCGGTGACCTGGGACGAGGTGGAGCGAGCCGTGGATGCGGGCGATGCCGGCCTGCTGCGCTTCACCCCCGACGAGGTCCTGGCGCGCATCGATGGCCAGGGCGACCTGTTCGCCCCCGTGGCCCAGGGAGACCAGGCCCTACCCGGCGCCTGACGCTGTTCGCCACCGGTTCTCTGGCGCAGTCCCGCCGGAGCCTCAGAACTCCAGGGCGGTCAGCTCCGGATACCAGCTCCTGGCCCCGTCCACCGCTCGCCGCCACCGGTCTCGATCGACCGTGCGGTCCGACGGTTCCACCACCACCCGAGGTGACCAGGCGTCGGCGATCTCCTCCTCGTCGGCCCACGTCCCCACGGCCAGGCCGGCCAGGTAACCGGCGCCGAGCGTGGTGGCCTCCAACTCGGCGGACACCTCGATGGGGCGCCCGCACGCGTCGGCCAAGGCCTGCAAGAAGACGTCATTGCCCGTCATGCCTCCATCGACACGGAGGGCGCCCACGCTGACCCCGGCGTCGGACTCGGCGGCGTCCAGCAGGTCGGCTCCCTGCTGGGCGATGCCTTCCAGGACGGCCCGGACGAGCTGCGGCCGTCCGCTGCCCCTGGTCAGGCCCACCACGGTGGCCCGGGCGCCGAAGTCCCACGACGGTGTGGCAAGGCCCAGGAAGGCAGGCACGACGACCACGCCGCCTGTGTCGTCGCAAAGGGCCGCCACCTCCTCGGACTGGGCGGCATCGCTGAGGATGCCGAGGTCCTCGACCAGCCAGTCGACCGCGGAGCCAGCGGTGAGCATGATGGCCTCGACACCCCAGGTGAGCCGCTCCCGGCGTGACCAGGCGACGATGGGGTAGCAGCCGGCCCCGCCCCGGGCGCCAAAGCCGGGCCGCTCGCCACCTGTGCACAGGTCGAGCATGGCGCCCGTGCCGAAGGTGGCCTTGGCCAGACCGGGACGGGTGCATCCCTGTCCGATCAACGACGCCTGCTGGTCGCCGGCGATCCCACAGATGGTCGGCGACCCACGCAGCGCAGATGCCTCGGCGGCCGGTCCCGAGGAGTCCACGATGGACGCCAGGGCCGTGGCCGGAATGCGGAGCCGTTCGCTCAGGTCCGATCTCCACCGCCGGGCGTCAGGTTCGAACAGGCCGGTGACCGCCGCGTTGGTCGGATCGGTGACGTGCGCCGCCCCCTCGCTCAAGCACCAGGTGACCCAGGTGTCGACGGTGCCGATGCGGATGTCGGCGCCCCGGTCCGGGGCGTAGGCATCGAGGAGCCATGCCGCCTTGGTGGCGGATTCGCTGGGCGACAGGCGGATGCCCTCGCCCTGCAGCTCCAGGCAGGTGCCGGCGGTGCGCAGGTCCTGCCAGCCGATGCCGGGGCCGAGGGCGTGGCCGGTGGTCGCGTCCCAGGCGATGACCGACGCCCGTTGGGCGGTAACTCCGACAGCGTCGACCGTACCGTCCTGGTCGAGTGCGGCACCGGCGACGTCGAGCACAGCCGATGCCAGGGCCGCGGGATCGAGCTCGACCAGGCCGGGGCCAGGCAGCGTCGGTGGCAGGGCCCGACGGGCAACGGTCTCGACTGTTCCGTCGGGCCGAACGATCGAACCGCGGACGCTGCTGGTACCGACATCGACAACCAGGATGCTGATGGTGATCCCCCCTCGACTGGGAAGATCGTAGTGGCATCGGCCGGGTGCTCAGGTCTGCGCGACGGGCCAAGGCGCGGTACCGAAGGGCGTCGCCAGGCCCAGCTTCCCCGGGTTGAGGATCCCCTCGGGGTCAAGAGCCGTCTTGAGGCGGGCCAGCACCTCGAAGCCCGACCCGAGTGCACTGCGCAGGTGGCGGCCCCGGTTGAGACCGACGCCGTGATGGTGGGAGAGCGAGCCACCGTGGGCAGCGGTGGCGGCGGCCACCGCGTCCCACGCCTGGCGGTAGTAGGCGTCGATCCCCCCGACCGGCCATGCCGGAGCGTCGGGTCCCGTGGCCATGCCGGCGAAGGTGAAGTACAGGCAGGCGCCGTCGGTGTAGGCGTGGGACTGGTGGGCGGACGCGGCGAACGTCGCCGGCAACGCCCGAAGGGCCGCCGTGGCCTGCTCGTAGAGGTCGGGCAGGACCCTCCACGCGGCGGCGATCTCGATGGTGTCGGCCACCACGCCGCCCCTGGACAGCGCCTCGAGGGAGGCCACCTCGTTGCGGTGCGCCAGCCACCGCTCCACCAGCGCCGGGTCGGCCGCCCCGGCGTTGCGGCACTCGGCGGCCACGACCGCCATGGTGGCATCGACGATCCCGCCGTCGCCCTCGTCGAGGGTGATCAGCGCGCAGCGACTCTCCAGGTCGAAGCTGCGAGCGGACTCGGCGAGGTCGTAGAGGCGCAGGACGGCGGGCGTTGCCCCCCGACGCAGGATGCGCCGACAGGCTTCCAGACCGGCGGCGAAGGTCTCGAAGGTGTAGGCGGCCCGCCGTTCGGTCTCCGGCAGGGGGTGGGCCCGCAGCCGGGCCTGGGTGATGACGCCCAACGTGCCCTCCGATCCGACGAACACCTGGTTGAGATCGGGGCCCGTGGCCGAGCGGGGGCCGGCCCCCCCGGTTCGGACCAGGCGACCGTCGGCCAGTACGACCTCCAGGCCGACGACCATGTCCTCGATCTTGCCGTAGCGGGTGGAGTACTGCCCGGCGGAGCGACAAGCCAGCCAGCCACCCACGGTGGACATGGCGATCGATTGTGGCCAATGGCCCAAGGTCAGGCTGTGTCGCTCCCGCAGCTGTGCCTCGAGATCATCGCCGAACGTTCCGGCGGCCACGTCGACCAACATGCTGACATCGTCCACGCCCACGATCCCGTCGAGGCCGCAGAGGTCGAGGGCCACCCCTCCGAAGACGGGGACCGCGCCCCCGCAGACGCCGCTGCGCCCGGCGGCCGGCGTCACCGGCACCCCCTCGCTGTGGCACAGACCGAGCACCGCGGCTACCTCTTCGCCGGTCGCCGGCCGGGCGACCACGGCGGGCAGCGCCGGTACCTCGCCGGTCACGGCCCAGGCCACAGCGAGCGGCCACCAGTCCCGGCCGGCGCCTACCCGGAGCTCGTCGCTGGTGCTCACCGAGGTGCACACCTGGCGGAGGCGTTCGACCAGCGCCGGATCGACGGCGATCTCGGCGCCCAGGTGGGATCGCACCAGCGAGGGGTCCACGCCCAGGTCGGCGACGGGGACGGAGTGGCCGGGCCCGGGGGCCGGCGGCGGCGTCAGAGCGGTCATCGGGGCACCTCATCGGGCAGGGTCGACACGGACGCTGCGTGCCACGAAGGGGCCCTCAGGGCGGCGCGATCGGCGTCGACCTCGGCCAGCAGGGCGTCCACCTCGGCGGCCTGGCGCTCGGGCGACCATCCGAGCTCAGGGCCGACGAGCGCCGCCACGTCGGGCGCCGCTGCCGCGGTGGCGTGGCGGTCGAGGAGCAGGGCGCGAGTTCGCCGGGCCACGATGTCGACGAGGGTGACCGCCATCTCGTAGCGGGCGGCGAACACGGCCTCGGCCCGCAGGTACGGCAGGCCGGTCACCAGGGGATCACCCAGGCCGGGATTGGCGGCGACCAACGCGGCGATGGTGCGCGCCTCGCCCCCGTAGCGCCCGGCCAGGTGGATGAGTGTCGCCTCGGACAGGCCGAGCTCGCTGGCGGCCCCCGGTTCCATCAGGTCGGCCCAGCCGTCGGCCCCCCACACCGGCAGCCGGCGGGTGGGTGAGTAGCCGAGCAGGCGCCGTCCCAGCCGGGCCACCACGGCGTCGACGGTGTCTGCGGCCATCAACCGGTAGGTGGTGAGCTTGCCGCCGGTCACGGTGATCAAGCCCTCCGCCGACACCGAGACCCGGTGGCGCCGGGACAGGTCCGCGGTGCGGGCACTTGCCTCCCCGGCGATGAGAGGGCGCAGGCCGGCCCACGACCCGGTCACGTCGGCCGTCGTCAGGTTGGCCGTGGTCCAGCGGTTCACGGCCGCCAGCAGGTAGTCGACGTCCGCCGGAGTGGCCCGGGCCTCGTCGAGGGGACCGTCGTAGGCGGTGTCGGTGGTGCCGATGTAGGTGAATCGCCGGGAGCTCTCCGGCCCCGCCCGGCCCGCCGCCGCCGTCCGGCTGGCCACGTCCCACGGGACGACGAACACCGAGCGGTGATCGCCGGGGACGTCGAGGACCGCCCCGGTGTCACAGGGCAACCGCTCGGCCGGGACGGTCACGTGGACGCCTTTGGCGGGACGCAGGCTGAAGTCGGGCTTCGAGCCGCCGGGGAGGTCGGCGACCTTCGCCGACCACACCCCCGTGGCGTTGACGACGACGTCGCCGCGCACCTCGGTGCCGTCGGCCAACCGGACGCCGCAGACCGGCCCGGCGGTCCCGTCGCGGAGGAGCTCGGTGACCGGGCAACGAGTGGCGACGGTGGCCCCATGGGCCAGGACCGCAGTGCGGGCCAGGGCCAGCGTGAGGCGGGCATCGTCGCTCTGGGCGTCCCAGTAGACGAAGCTGGCCGTCAGTTGGTCGGTCCGGAGCTGGGGGACATGCGCCAGGGCGTCAGCGGCGCTGATGCGACGGTGGCGGTGACCGATGCGCAGCCCGCCGGTCACGTCGTAGAGCCACAGGGCGGTGCTGTAGGCCTTGGCGACGCTCTTGGCCACGGTCCCGCCCTTGCCGAACAGGGGGATCAGGAACGGCAGGGGATGAACCAGGTGTGGGGCGTTGCGGATGAGGCGCTGTCGTTCGGCCAGGGCCTCGTACACCAGTCGGTAGTCGTGCGACGACAGGTATCGCAGGCCGCCGTGGACCATCTTCGACGACGCCGACGAGGTGCCGGCACCAAGATCGCCGGCTTCGACCAGGGCGGTGCGCAGCCCCCGAGCAGCGGCATCGAGGGCCACGCCCACCCCGGTGATCCCCCCTCCGACGACCACCACGTCGAAGCTCTGCTGCGCCAGGCGCACCAACGCGGCGTCGCGGTCGAATGGGGTGAGCGCGGGCACGGCGCCAACCGTACCGGCGGCGATCAGCCGGTGGCGGGTTGCGCTTGCAGGGACGGATCAAAGCGGTATCCTGCTTGCCAGATGAGAGAGCGTAGCGCTCTCCCTGCGTTGCTCAGGCCCGTGGTGACGCGCCCCTCCTTCTGGGTTCCCACCCAGGAGCGCGGAGTTTCCACCAAGACCGCCCTCTCACCTCACCTCAGGGGGAACCCTCATGTCCCAAACCGGTTCAGCGCCTCCAGGGGCCGCGCCCGCCCCGTCGCATCACGGAACCCGGGTGTGGTCGGCGGTGGGAGTCGGCAGGGGCTGTGACCGGGAGTCGTGGCGGTGGTCGGCGGCCTGCCGCCAGGTCGACCATGACCTGTTCTTCCCCGTGGGCAAGTCGGGTGAGGCCGCCGTGGAGATCAAACGGGCCAAGGCGGTCTGCGCAAGCTGCCCGGTGCGGGAGGCTTGCCTGGCGTTTGCCCTGGCCACCAATCAGGAGTTCGGGATCTGGGGAGGCTACGACGAGCGGGAACGGCCGGGCCTGCGCCGGAAGTGGCGGGCGGCGCGTGCGCTGACCGCCACAGAGCAGCAGCCGGTGATCGTCAGCCTCTGAGCGGCACCCGCTTCTGGCGTGGAACCCGCCCGCGTCCTGGCGGTTGCCCATCGGGTGGCGCCACGTCTGTTGACCGCTTCCTTTCCCGGCGTGGGGGGACTTCTTCTCTACGGCTACACAGGGCTAGACACCTCACCCGCTGGTTCGCGACAATGGTCCGCCCCGAAGCTGCCGGTTGGCGTGCTCCGATGGTGGCGGGCAGAGGGCAGCGACCTGGACGACTGAGGATTCTTGCTGTGGAGTCGAAGCCAACTCTCATCTGGAGGCAGCGGGCGGCCTGCCGCGGTGTCGACCCGGACATCTTCTACCCGGTCTCCGACGATGAGACGGAAGATGCCAAATCGGTCTGTGCCGGCTGCGACGTCCGTCACCTGTGCCTGGAGTGGGCGCTGGCCAACCGTGAGCACGACGGCGTGTGGGGTGGCGCCACCGAGCGGGAGCGTCGTCGCATCGTGCGACAACGCCGCCGGTCGGCCTGAGCGGACGCGGCTGTGATCGACGTTGCCGGGCAAGATCTGGCGGAAGGACGCGACCCCGCGTCGGTCCTCTTCGACACCCTCGGCGCTTGGCCCGGTGTGCTCGGGCGCCTGGCCGGCGGGCAGGACCTGATGGCGGACGAGGCTGCTGCAGCGCTCGCTGACATCCTGGCCGGCAACGCCGCCCCGTCCCAGATCGCCGCGTTCATCTTCGGGTTGCGCTGCAAGGGCGAGACGGTCGACGAGATGACCGGGCTGGTCCGGGCCATGCTGGCCGCCGCGGAGCGCGTCGTGGTCGATCCGGTGCTGACCGAGCACCTGGTCGACACGTGTGGGACCGGCGGTGACCGTAGCGGCACGATCAACGTGTCGACCATCGCCGCGCTGGTCCTGGCCGGTGCCGGCGTCCCGGTGTGCAAGCACGGAGGGCGGGCGTCGTCGTCGCGCGCCGGCTCGGCCGACGTGCTCGAGACCCTTGGCGTGGCCATCGATCTCGGCCCCGCCCAGGTCCGCCGCTGCATCCAGGAGGTCGGCATCGGTTTCTGCTACGCACCCCGTTACCACCCCGCCATGCGTCACGCCGTCCCCATCAGACGGGAGCTGGGTGTGGCCACCGCCTTCAACTTCCTGGGGCCGCTGGCCAACCCCGCCCGGCTCCGGCGCCAGGTGGTAGGTGTGGGCGATCCGGCGATGGCCACCAAGGTGTGCGGGGTGTTGGCGGCCAACGGGGCAGCGCATGTCCTGGTGGTCTACGGCTCGGATGGCCTCGACGAGCTGACCACGACGGGCCCGTCGACGATCGTCGAGTGGATCGCCGATCCGTCGCAGCAGGCCAGCGCCGGTGCGGGCGGCGGCGCCGGTCTCGCCGGCACGACGACGACGTCGGTGATCGACGCTGCCGAGCTGGGCTTGGCCCGCGCCCGGCCCGCCGACCTGCTCGGCGGCGACGTCGACACCAACGCCCGCATGGCCCTTGCCGTCCTCGGCGGTGAGCAGGGGGCGCAACGCGACCTCGTGGTGCTCAACGCCGCCGCCGGGCTGGTCGCTGGGGGCGTGGTCGCCCACCTGGCCGACGGGTTGCTCATGGCCGGCGCCGTCATCGACGACGGACGGGCCCTCAGCGTCCTGCAGCGCCTCATCACCGTGTCGAACGCCCTCACCCCCTGAGCCGGCCCTCAGGACGGTGGTCGATCGACGCGCAGCTCGGCCATGGCCTGCTCCATGGCCTCGAGGCGCATCTCCAGGCTCGGTTCGCTCAAGGCGGCGGGCTGGCGGGACTGCCTCCACACCGAGTCGAGGCGTCCCAGCCGCTGGGCGGCGTCCTCGATCGAACGCACCTGGGCTCTCAGGTCCTGGAGGACGATCCGGCGGTACGGACCGGTCATGTGGTCGGCGGCCACCAGGCGGGCATCGAGGGCGACGGCGCGATCCACGACCTCGGCGCCCACCCGCGTGAGCGGTGAGGATGGCTGTTGGCGCCGGGCCGGGTGCAGCGAACGTGTGGGCGTGCCCACGGCGGCGATGACCATCCTGCAGGCCCGGCGGAGCCGGCGGTGCAGCTGCGCCGGCCGGCTGGGATGGGCCAGCCACGAAAGCGGCGCGGGAGTCGGTCGACCGGGCACCAGGCGAAGGCTGCGCCGCACCCGCCGGAAGCCCAGGGTGAACACGAGCGCCGCACCGCCGACGCCGATCGCCAGGATCGTGATGACGACCTCAGCCCAAACGTGCACGACCTCAGTCTAGGGATGTCTGGAAGGACCGCCGACTCAGGCTCAATGTCACACCCCCCGGCCATCCTGGTTTCCATGACGACGATGACAATCAGTTGCAGCGACTGCATGATGCAGGACACGCCGGCGTGCGACGGCTGCGTGGTCAACTTCATCTGCGACCGGGAGCCGGGCGATGCCGTGGTGATCGACGTGGCCGAAGCCCGCGCCGTGCGGCTCCTCGAACGCTCCGGCCTGGTCCCGCCGTTGCGGCACCGTCCAAGGGCCGGCTGCGCTTGAAGGGTGTCTGAGCAGGAACACTCGTGTTGTTGATGCACCAGGAGCGGTATGGGCGATGAGTTGGAACTGCTACGTTGCCCTCCCAGGTCCGAGAGCCGGGCCAATCGCGCCGGGGGCGCTAGTGAAAGAGCTGTATCTCGTTGGCCTCACTGCAGACCGCAACGGACTGATACTCGCCGCCCGCAAGGGGGGAAGGTCTGGCGGTTTCAGGATCACCCTTGACGAAGGCCTGCTCGATCACCTCGATGAACTGCGTGCCGACCACGGGTCGCCACCCTCCGGCGCTCGGCGCGGGGGGCCCGCGCAGCGCAAGGTGCGCAGCGCTCTCAGCCCACGCGAGATCCAGGCCCGGCTGCGGACCGGGGCCAACGTGGGGGACGTGGCCAAGGAGGCCAATGTCGACGTGTCGTGGGTGGAGCGCTTTGCCGTCCCGGTGCTGGCCGAGCAGAACGATGCCATCGACCGGGCGACGCGCCTGACGGTCACCACGCCCCGCCGGGGGGCGTCTGATCGCCCCCTCGTCGAAGCTGTGGCGTTGAACCTCGCGGACCGCGGTGTCCGGCTCCCGGAGAGCGCCGCCGACGCCGGATGGTCGGCCTACCACCGCCACGGGTCCCAATGGAACGTGCGCTTCACCTTCCGGCACCGAGGGAGGGAGATGCGGGCCGAGTGGCGGGCGGATCTCGCCGAAGGCACGTTGGTGTGCGAGAACCGGTTGGCTACCGATCTCGGCTTCAGCGGCCCGGGGGGAGCCCATCCCGTCCGCCCTGATGTCGCCGAGGGGATCGACGAGCGACTCACGACCCGGGCTGCCACCGGGCCGTCCCGCCGTCCGGCGCCAATGGCTCGGGCCCTGAGCCCTGCTCCTGCGTCGAGGGCCGTGAAGACGACAGGCAGGAGAGCGACCGTCAAGAAGGCGACCGCCAGTTCGTTCAGGGGTTCGGGCCGGCCGGGGACAACCGCAGGGCGCCCCGCGCTCGCGGACCGGCCGCTCACGGCCGCCCAGAAGCTGGCAGCGAAGAAGCAGGCGGATCGCCAGAAGGCCGCTACCAAGAAGGCTGCGGCACGCCAGCGCGAGGCGCGCCGCAGGGCGGTGCTGGCCGAGAAGGCGGCGGCCAAGAAGGCGGCGGCCAAGAAGGCGGCGGCCGAGAAGGCGGCAGCGAAGAAGGCGGTGCTCGCGGAGAAGGCGGCAGCGAAGAAGGCGGTGCTGGCCGAGAAGGCGGCGGCCGAGAAGGCAGCGGCTGAGAAGGCGGCGGCCAAGAAGGCGGCGGCGAAGAAGGCGGAGCTGGCCGAGAAGGCGGCGACCAGGCAGGCGGCGGCGAAGAAGGCGGCGGCGAAGAAGGCGGCGGCGAAGAAGGCGGCGGCGAAGAAGGCGGCGAGTCAGAAGCAGGCCTCGACTCGCAAGGGCGCCACCAAGCAGCGCCAGGCGGCCTCGCGACGAGGGGCGGCGCTCAAAGGTGCCCCGGCCGCTCCAGCGCCTGCCGGCCGGACCGCCAAGAAGAAGGCGGCAGAGCCCAGCGAGGTCCCGGTGATCGAACCTAAGGCCGTTGACCCCCCCGTCGGGGAACCAGCAACCGTCGCCGAAGCCCCAGCCGTATCCCCTCCTGTCGCCGAGCCTCCTGCCGTTGAGGATCACGCGGTCGACCCGATCGATGATCCGGGGACCGCAGCGGTCGTCCCGCAGGTGACGCCGACGGGCCCGGCGACGTCGCCGCCGGTAGTCGCCGGCCCGCCTCCTTCGCCCACTCCTCCCGCCCCCGGCCCGGCTCCCGCGCCCCCGGCCACGCCCGCTCGTCCCGCGGG